>REEF01000620.1 GCA_007695205.1 Planctomycetaceae bacterium | reverse complement strand
GAGCAGTCCGGACTGCCCGAGCGGATCGACATGTCCGATGAACAACATCAAGATCTACGGCGGCAAAGTGCTCGGCGGGGCTACGGGTAGGCGGCTGTGAACCGCTTTGACGCAGGTTCGAACCCCAGGAGCCCCGCCTTTCCAGGGGGGCAAGCTGCCGTGCGACGCAGTTGGTGTTCGGGCCGTCTGGAGGATGCACCCGCCGATGCGCTGCCTCGGTACAAGGCCCTCCATACGGCGCTGACGTCCGGAAAGCTATGGGCAGATCAACATTTACGGACGGATTGCCGATCCGTCCTACACGTCGGGGTTCCGTTCGTGGGCCATCAAGGCCAGGACGTTGACCGCCGCTGCCGCTGCGGGACTGCCGCCGCGATGGTTGGTGTTGGTGATGTAACACAGATCGCTTTCCAGCAAGGCCCGCTTCGACTGCTGGGCGCCGACGAATCCGATGGGCAAGCCGACGACCAACGCCGGACGCGGGCCGCCGTTGCGGGTCAAGTCCAGGATTCGCCATAACGCGGTCGGGGCGTTTCCGATCGCCACGATAGCCCCTTCCAGACGCGGGGCCAGGTGCGTCATGGCGGCTGCCGCGCGGGTGCTCTGGTCCGCCCGGGCCAATGCGGCTACCTCGGGCCAGTCGATGGCGCAGAGGATTTCGTTGCGGATCTTGGTCATCCCGGCTTTCAACATGTTCACGTCGCACAGGATCGGCTGGCCGTCCGCCAAGGCTTCGATGCCCCGCGAAACGGCCTGGGGATGAATTCGTAGCGTCCGTGCAAACGACAGGTCGGCCGTGGCATGGATCACGCGACGAACGATCTGGTCCGCATCGGGCTGACTGCTGGCCCAGTCGGCCAGTTGCTGCTGGATGATGCGATAGCTTTGCTGCTCGATCGCGGCCCCCTCCTGAGGAAACACCTCGTCCTCGCCCGCCCATGGTGCCAAGCGTTCGACAAGCAGGTCCTCCAACACGGGATCGTTTTCCAGGTTGGGCAACACCTCGAGCGCCACGTCCGGAAACTGGTTGCGGCACTGGTCCAGCAGCGCCGGGATGTCGACCGTCACGTGCTGACCGGAGTACAGGAAGTAGGGCAGCAGCAGGATCCGTCGGACGCCGCGCGATGCCATCGCTGCCACCTGGTCAGGGATGTCCGGGCGGACGATGGAGAAGAACGCCGGCAATACATCGGCCGGCTGCAATCGCGAAGCCACCCGTGCCACCAGGGCCTCGAAGCCCCGGTTGGCCTCGGCACGCGGACTGCCGTGGCTGATGATCAGGATCCCGATCGGTCTGTCCATAACGCTCATGATGATCTCCTGCAACGAGAAAGAAAGTGAGCCGCTGCCGCCGGCCGCGACGCCCAGTGCAAATGCACGTAACCGGCCAGGATGTTCCCCCGGGAAAGACCGGTCACCCAGGGATGGCGGAGGCCGCGGTGGAGCGAGTAGGCCGCTTCCCAGTCGTCGGTGGGTCCCGGGCCTTCTACCATCTCGGAATAGTGGTACTCGTGGCCGCGCATCGCTTCGCCCGCCGATCCCCACGGCGAATCGACCCGCCAACGGACTTCGGCGTAACCCAAAGCCCTCAACTTCGGAAGCATAGCGGTCCGGATGGGTAGCACGCCGGCCATCGGATGCTCCCCATCGTCGCTGGTGGTTAGTGTCCGGCCCAGGTACATCATCCCGCCGCATTCGGCATACAACACTCGCCCCGAAGCTGCGTAGTCCCGCACGTCGGCCAACATGCTGGCGTTGGCGGCCAACCGAGCCGCGTGCAGTTCGGGATAGCCGCCGCCGAAGTACAACCCGTCCAGCTCCTCGGGCAGCCGCCGGTCGGTCAGCGGCGAAAACGGTACCCACTCGGCACCCCGGCGAGCGAGTTCCTGCAGGTTGTCCGGATAGTAAAAGTGGAACGCTTCGTCCCGCGCGATTCCCACACGGATCGTCCGACCGGGCGCTTGCGCCGGCGCCGATTCCAGCGACGGCATTTCGATCGGGATGGGCCCGGCCGAGCGGGCCAGTTCGATGATCGCGGGGACGTCCAGGTGCTGCGAACAGGCGTCGGCCAGGGTATCAAACAGCCCGGAACCCAGTTCCGCGTGGTCGGCGGCGACCAATCCCAGGTGCCGACGGGGCAGCGGCGGCAGCGAGTCCCGGGGCACCATCCCGACCAACGGCACGCTCCCAGCGCCGCTGAGCGTCTCCGCGAGCAAGGCACGGTGCCGCGGCGAGCCACCGTGGTTGCCGATCACACCTGCCACACGCAATTCCGGATCGAAGTGCGTAAACCCCTTGACCGTCGCCGCCAGGCTGCGAGCCACCCCGTGGACGTTGGCGACCAGCAGCACCGGTGCGTCCAGCCAGAAGGCGATCTCGGCCGTGCTGCCTTCCAGCGAGAGCGCCGATGCGCCGTCGAACAGGCCCATCACGCCCTCGATCACAGCGATGTCGGCATCCGCAGTCGCTCGGGCGAACAGGCCGCGCACGTAATCGCGCGAGGTCATCCAACCGTCCAGGTTGTAGCAGGTCCGCCCCGAGGCCAGGTTCAGGTAACTCGGATCCAGGAAATCGGGGCCGACCTTGAAGGTCTGGACGCGCAGGCCTTGACGGGCCAGGCAGCGTGTCAGGCCCAGCGTCAACGACGTCTTGCCCACGCCGCTTCCGGTCCCGGCGATCACGATTCTCGGACAAATGACACTCATCGCTCAACTCCTTTCTGGGCGGCGATCCCCGCCCGTAGTCCGTGCTTCACACAACACATCTCGGTGACCGTGTCGGCCAAATCGATCAACTCGGGTGACGCATGGCGACCGGTCATGACCAAACACACCTGCGGCGGTGTGCGGGCGGCGAGTTCGATCACCTCGACTTGCTCGATCAATCCGCGACTGACGGCCAGACAGATTTCGTCCAGGACGACCAGCGAGTATCGGCCGTCGGCCACGGCCTCGGCCGCCTTGCGCAAACCGGCTTGGGCCGCCTCGCGATGGAGCTGGAAGTCCGGATGCTCGCGCGGGGGCACGAACCCCAGGCCCGTAGGATGGATCTCGATGGTATCCGAGCTTGTGACGGCGGCGATCTCGCCCACCGCAACGTCGCTCTTGATGAACTGGACCACGCACGTACGCAGTCCGTGGCCGGCCGCACGCAGCGCCATGCCCAGCGCCGCCGTGGTCTTGCCTTTGCCGTCGCCCGTGAAGATCAGGATTCGCGGTTGGCTGCTCATCCGGCGGCCCTCCCGAGTTCCCACAGATACGGGACGGCCATTCGCGCCGCCAGGCACAGCAGAAGGAACAGGCCTGTGGTAACGAGCATCACAGCGTTGGCCCAGCGGATATGCCCGGCGGCCAGCGGCACCGTCTCGTCGCCGATCGTCGGCTTGTTCCATGCTTGGCCGTCGTAGTAGGTAACGCCGCCCAATTGGACGCCCAAGGCGCCGGCCATCGCCGCCTCGGTCAATCCGGCGTTGGGGCTGGCGTGCTTCCGGCCATCGCGGAGCAGCATTCGCAACGAAGCTGTCGGACGTAGACGCAACAGAAAAGCCGCCACGCACACCAACGGAGCCGTACAGCGGGCCGGCAGGTAATTCGCCGCATCGTCCAGCTTAGCCGCTGCCCAGCCGAACCGGCAATAACGCTGGTCCTGATGCCCGAACATCGAATCCAGCGTATTGATCGCGCGATAGACGATCGCCCCGACGGGTCCGGCCACCGCCGCATAGAACAGCGGCGCCGTCACTCCGTCCACCGTGCTCTCCGCGACGCTTTCCACGGTGGCTCGCACCACGCCCGGCCGATCCAGTCGGTCCGTGTCGCGGCCGACGATCTCGCCGACTCGCCGCCGTGCTTCGTCCAGATCTCCGGCCGTCAGTGAGTGGAACACGGCCATGCTGTGCCCGGCCAGATCTCGAGCGGCGATGGTGGTGTAGATCACCGCGATCGACGCCACGTCGGTGGCCAGCGGATGCACGGCAGCCGCCCCACGGATCACCGCCCAAGCCGCTCCGCCCGCCGCCGCATAAGTCGTCACCGCCGCGACCGTTCCCGCGACCCGCGTGTCCCCCAGCCACCGGCGCGTCCACGCCTCTGATCGCAAGGCCAGCCAACCGATCCCGCGCACCGGGTGCGGCAGCCAACGCGGGTCGCCCAGCGCCAGATCGAGCCCCACGGCGATCAGGATTTGGTGTTCGAGTTCCATCACAGCCCCATGATCCGAAAAACTTCGTCGATCCGCACGTGGTCGCGGACCACTTGCGCCAGACGGTCCAGCGCCGGTTGGATGTCGTACCGGGCGATGACCTGGCCCACCGGCGACAAGCCTCGCCGCATTCGGAGATGATCGATGAACCAGCGGCGGAAGGCGTCGGCATCGAACACGCCATGCAAGTACGTGCCCCAGACGCGGCGGTCGACGCTGGCGATCCCCACGATCCGGCCATCCGAACCGGTGAGCCACGGTTCGCAACGGTCGCTCGAAGTCTGACCATGATGGATCTCGTAACCGGTTACCTCCAAACCCGAAGCGCCATGGCGAGCCGTGCCGCGGCGGAGCGTCTTTCCGGCCGCCATCACGGTGTCGGCGTTCAGCAACGCCAGGCCTTGCGAACTCTCCAGCGTGGATTCGATCGCCAAAGGATCGGCGATCCCTCGGCCCAGCATCTGCAGCCCGGCGCAGATGCCGATGATTTCCGTCTTGCCCTGCTGCGCCAGCACAGCCAGACGTGCGGCCAGGCCGCTGCGGCGCAGATACCCTAGGTCGGCCAGCGTGTTCTTGCTGCCCGGAAGGATCACGGCGTCCGGGGTGTCCAGTTCGTCGGCCGCGCGGACGATCCGCAACCGCACGTCGGATTCGACTCGAAAGGCATCGAAATCCGTAAAGTTCGCGATGTGCGGCAAGTCGACGACCGCGATCTCCACACACGCCCTGGCGTCGGCCTGGGGATCGAGCGCCCGGCTTTTGAACTCCACCGAGTCCTCTTCAGGCAAGCCCAATTCCGGCAGATACGGCACGACGCCCAACACGGGCCGGCCGGTGTGCCGCAGCGTGTATTCCAAGGCCGGACCCAGCAGGCCAGCGTCACCGCGGAAACGGTTGACGATCCAGCCCGCTACCAACCGGCGTTCCCACGGTTCGAGCACTTCCATCGTGCCGACGAACGAGGCGAACACGCCGCCGCGGTCGATGTCCCCGGCCACCAGCACGGGAGCCTCCGCGTACTGGGCCATCCGCATGTTGACGATGTCGTGGCGTTTCAGGTTCACCTCGCCGGGCGAACCGGCTCCTTCCAAAACGATGGCGTCAAACTCGGCGGCCAACGCGTCGTAGCACTGCTTGGCCGCAGCAAACGCCTCGGGCTTGTACCGCACGTACTCGCCGACCCGCATGTTTCCCACCGGCCGGCCGTTGACGATCACCTGGCATCCGGTGTCCGAATTGGGTTTCAGCAGGACGGGATTCATCCGCACGTCGGGCTCCAGGCGACAGGCCTGCGCCTGAACCACCTGAGCCCGGCCCATTTCGCCGCCGTCCCGCGTGACGAACGAATTCAGCGACATATTCTGCGACTTGAACGGCGCCACGCGAACTCCCTCCTGGAACAGAATCCGGCACAGGGCCGCCGTCAGCACACTCTTGCCCGCGTTGGAACTGGTACCCTGGATCATCAAGGCCTTGGCTCGAGCGGGTTTTCTCCGCGGACGACGGGCCGGTTGGAGCACGGTGGCCACAGCCTCGCACAGCTTGGCGTTCTCAGCCGCCAAACGCACGGCGACTCGGAAGAAACGTTCGTCCAGATACTGGCCCGGCCCGAACGTCCGGATGGCAATGCCGTCCTGCAACAGCCGATCCGCCAACGCCGGGACCGTCACGTCCGAACGATCCAGCCGGACCAGCAGGAAGTTGGTGAAGCTAGGGTAGACGTGCAGTCCCGGGATACTCGTGAGCCCGTCGGTCAGCCGGCGACGTTCGTCATCCACCACCGCCACGCTTTGCCCAGCGTAGTCGTCGTCGGAGAGCACGGCCACGGCCGCTTGCTGAGCCAGAACGCCGACCGACCAAGGCGGGATCTGGCGGCGGATCTGCTGGGCCGTCGCGGCCTGGGCAATGGCATAACCCACACGCAAGCCGGGGATGGCGTAGAACTTGGTCAGCGATCGGACGACGATCGCGTTGGGACAAACGGGTTCGGCCAACGACCGATATCCGTCGACGAAATCGGCGAAGGCTTCGTCGACCACAAACGTGGTCGACGGATGCCGGGCCGCCAGGTCGCGGAACTGGTCTGAATCGAAGGCTCGGCCCGTGGGGTTGTTCGGCTGGCCGAGCATCACGAGTTCGCCACCGCGAAGCGATGCCTCCAGCGTCTGCCAATCGAGCGCAAAACCCGTGTCTTCCTGCAACGCAAGCAAGGCGACTTCCCGGCCCGCAGCCTGCACCGCTGCGGCATAGTCAATGTACGCGGGGACCGGGATGACCGCTCGGTCGAAAGCGACCGCCCGCGCCAGGGCGAACAGGATCTCCGTCGACCCGTTGCCGACAATTACCTGCTGGCGCGCCACCCCGTGTCGCTGCGCGAGAAGCTCGACCAGTTCGCTGCAGTCGGGATCGGGGTAATGTACCAAGTGCTCGATGCTACGGGCCAGCGCGGCGCGCAGCCGCTCGGGCGGTCCCAGCGGATTGATGCTGGCGCTGAAATCGACGATCCGCTCAGGATCCCGTCCCGCGTGGATAGCCAACTGACGCAAGTTTCCTCCGTGTCCCGCCGCCACTGTTCACCTCGCCTGGCCCATCGGCCCCAAGGCCAGCACCAAGGCCGGCACCACTTCGACAATCTCGCACACGGCCCCGAACGTGTCCCCGGTCGCTCCGCCGATCCGGCGATAGACGTAGCCTGAAACAACCAGCGTTGCCGCGATGCAGGCCGCCCAGACCACCAAGCCGCGCGGCCCCAACACTCCCCACGCCACCGCCGCCAGAAACGCCACAGCCCAGAACGCAGCAAGCCGTCGCGGCCGGACATAAAAGACGCTCGCCAAGCCCGTCGTGCGGGCATACGGAAGCATCGCCAACTGGACGACCATCGCACAGCGTCCCGCCACCGGCATGAGCAGCGCCGCCACCCAAAGCTCCTGAGCCGTGACAGACGCCAACGCACCGAACTTCAGCAGCCAGACGCCCGCGATCGCGACGACGCCCATGACGCCGATGTGGCTGTCCTTCATGATCTCCAGCATCCGCTCGCGCGAACGGGAACTCAGCAACCCGTCGGCCGTGTCGGCCAGCCCGTCCAGGTGCAAGCAGCCGGAGAAACCGGCCAGGACCACAACCAGCACGGCAGCAGTGATCAAGGGCGGTGCATCCCACGGCAGGCCCGCTGCCAGCCCCGCTGCTACCACGCCCAGCCCCAGACCGACGATGGGGAACCAAGGCAGGCTGCGGGCCAGATCGTCCCGGGCCGATCCCCAGTCGCCGGGGATCGGCGCGATCGTCAGGAACCGCCACGCGGCAACCAAGGACTTCATGGTTGCTCCTTCGAAACGTGGGCTTCGTCAAACGTGGCCACCTGGGTCAGGATTCGCTCAGCCGCGTCCAGCAGAGGCATCGCCAACGCGGCCCCCGTGCCCTCGCCCAAACGTAGGCCCAGATCCAGCAAAGGCTGCTTGCCCAGGTGCGTATGCATCGCCGAATGGCCCGGTTCGGCACTACGGTGAGCCGCAATGATGTACTCGGCGGACATCGGACACAACAACTGGGCCAGCAGCGCCCCGGCGGTCGAGATGAACCCGTCGATGACGACCGGCTTCTGCCGCGCGGCGGCGCCCAGCACCACTCCGGCGATCCCGCCGATCTCGAACCCGCCTACCTTGGCCAGCACGTCCAAGGCATCGGTTGGATCGGGGCAGTTCGTCGCCAAAGCTTGTTCTACAACGGCCGTCTTCCGAGCCAATTGATCGTCGCTGATGCCCGTCCCGCGACCGGTCAAGTCGGCGGCCGGTAATCCCGTCAAGGCTGCCACGATGGCCGTCGACGGCGTGGTATTGGCGATCCCCATGTCGCCCGTGCCGAACACGTCGGTGGTCTCGGCCAGTTGTTCAACGACCTCGATGCCCGCTTCCACCGCCCGCACCGCTTGATGGCGGGTCATCGCCGGTCCGCCAGCGATGTTGCCCGTGGCTGGAGCGATCTTCTTGTCCAGGATCCGGCCCGCGCTGGCCAAAGGGCTCAGATCGGCGGCGACTCCCATGTCGACAACCACGATTCGAGCCCCCGCTACGTTCGCCAGCGCGTTGATCCCTGCCATGCCGCCGACGAACCCGAACACCATCTGTGCGGTGACCTCCTGCGGGTACTTGCTGACGCCCTCGGCCGCCACACCGTGGTCCCCGGCCATCGTGACGATCGTCTTACGAGCTACCGGCGGAGCCATCGATCGCGAGATGCCTGCCAGATCCAGGGCGAGATCCATCAGGCGGCCCAAGGCCCAGTGCGGCATGATCAATTGGTCCAGACGGGCCTTGGCCCGCGCACGCCAGACGGTGTCCTGCGGGTGGATGCTCGCGAGAGTTGCCTCCAGTAGGTTCATGGAACGTTCGGGCCTTTCAGTTGCATGGGGATTCCGCAACAGACAAGCGTCACCCCGTCGGCACGCGCGGCGAGGATCTGATTGGCTCGACCGACCAAGTCCCGGAAGCAACGCGCCGGGGCATTGTCCGGCACCACGCCCAGTCCAACCTCGTTGGTGACAAAGATCGTCGTACCGCCGCAGGACTCGGCGGCATCGAGTACCCGGTCGGTCCGCTCGGCGATTTCGTCCTCGTCGATCCGGCGCGCTGCACGCTGGGCGCAATACATCCAGTTGTTCACCCACAGCGTGACACAATCCACCAGGATCACGTTGTGGTGAGCGTTGGCGCGGAGAACGGTCGTCAGATCGAGTTGCTCTTCGATCGTCTCCCACCCTCGGTCGCGGCGCGCTTGGCGATGCCGCTCGATGCGCTGCTGGATCTCGTCGTCCGTCACCGGGCAGGTGGCCACGAACAGCCGCGACGGAGGCAGCGACTCGGCAAGCTGCTGCGCATAAGCGCTCTTTCCGCTTCGGCAGCCACCGGTAACCAGCACGATCCTACCCACAGCCTACCTCCATCTCGCCCGGTTGTTCCAGAGCGGCCAATACGCCTTGCCCGTCGCATAGATCGATGACGGCCAGCGCGGCATAAGGCACATGGAAAGCCACGTAGTGTCGGGGATCGAGCCCGATCAAGTGGCAGATCATCGCTCGGATCACCCCACCGTGCGTCACGGCCAGCACGGTCGCTGCCGGGTCGCGGATCAACCGCTCGGCAACCGCGCCGACCCGCCGCAGAAACCCCGCTAAGTCCTCGCCGTCGGGAAAGGCGAAATCGGGAGCGAACGTCGCCCAACGGTCGGTCAGCCCCGGATCGTCGGCAGCCGCTTCGGCGAACGTACGGGTCTCCAAACGGCCGAAATCGATCTCACGAAGTTCAGCGTCGAACCGGACAGTCAGCTCGGGGACCACCGCCGCCGCCGTCTGGCGGCACCGTCGCAGCGGGCTGGAATAGCACACCTGCGGCGCCCATCGCGCCACACGATCCGTCTGGGCCAGCGCCTGCAGTTCGCCGCTTCGATCCAAGGCAACATCGGTCGAACCGATCAGTTTCCCCTGGAACGCCAAGGGAACCCGAGCATGTCGCATAAGCAGCAATCGCCGAGCCATCCCAATCTCCCAACGCGGGCTACCGACCGCAACCAAAATCGTGCCCAGATCTCATAACCAAACACGCTAATCGACCATTCTCCCAGGTGTCAAACCAACCGCCTGGCCCACCACGATCACGGCCGGAGCCCGCAGATCCCGCTGTTGGATCACATCGGCCACCGAGCCCAAGGTGCAATGGATCGTCTCCTGATCCGGCCAACTTGCCCGCCGCACGATGGCTACCGGCGTATCGGCCGAACGGCCGCCGCTCAACAACGACTGGCTCCATTGCCGCGAGGTCGTGATCCCCATATAGAACACCAGCGTCCCGGGGAAGTCGGCCAGCGACGCGTAGTCCAATTCCGCACCGTTCTGGTCCGCGCGGCGGTGTCCGGTGATCAGAGCCACGGCCGAGGCCGCGTCGCGGTGAGTGATCGGGATCCCCGCGTGGCTGGCGACCGCCGCAGCGGCCGTGACGCCCGGCACCACCTCGAACGGCACCTGCGCAGCCACCAGCGCCGCCACTTCCTCAGCCCCACGCCCAAAGATATGCGGATCGCCACTCTTGAGCCGCACCACGGTCCGCCCGTTCCGCGCCGCCGCGATCATCTGCTGATTGACATCATCCTGCAGCCTGGCATACCCGTTGTGCGGATGTCCCATGCAGATTTGTTCGGACGACTCTGGCGCATACCGCAGCAGTTCCGGGTTGATCAAATAGTCGTACAGCACCAGATCGGCCGCCGCCAGACACTGCGTGCCGCGAATTGTGATCAGCGTGGGATCACCCGGTCCGGCTCCCACCAGGAAGACTTTTCCGATGCCCTTGCCAGAGTTTTGCGTCATTTTCGGCTGCCGTGCGTTAAAAAAAGGCCCATCGTCTCGCGAGACTGGGCCTGGGACGCGCGCACCGTCCGCCGAGGACCTTCCCGCGAAGGAACGTCTGGTTGCCATCCGCAGCCGTTCGACTGGCGGTGCAACCCAACGTTTTTGTGGTATCCTGACTCCCGGGTCACCCTACTGGCTGCGGCCTTCCCATCCTGAACGGACAGTGGCCCGTACTTGCAGCTTTCGTCACCGGTCACAGTGGCGGGGCCGTGCTGGATTCTCACCAGCTTCCCAATTCCCCGCCCCGCCCGGGAAAACCCCAGCCGAACCAAGGAACGCGACGATTGGAACCGACGCGCTGCAGCCTGTCAAGGCCCATGGAGAAACAAAATGCGGCAGCGAACACCCGCCGCGATCCTTTGGGTACCCCACGCTTCAGTAAAAAATGCCTGTCCTTTTCTTTTTTCGGATACAGTTCGCTTGTTCCTTTACATACGGCTTGGTATTTTATGGACTAGATACGTGACGTTTTCATTTACTTCACCGCTTTGTTGTGATAGTCTGTTCCTGCTGTTACAGATTTCGATAGGATCGATTATGCCGCGTGTGGCGCCTGAGATGCCGGATCGTTTGGCAGTGTCCATCATGGGTCAGTTGTCCTGCTACAGCGGCAAGCAGATCACTTGGGACGCGATCAACCAGTCGGACTACTTCCTGCCACCGGCGGTCGAGGACTGTAACTGGGACATGGAGCCACCGACGGCGCCCGACGAAGACGGCGTCTACCCGGTCTGCGCCGTGCCGGGGTTCACGAGCAACGTGTGAGGATTACGAAAACGATGTATCCCGTCTTGGGTCCTAAGGATCGGGCGCACCGCCCCATTATGGAGAAATCGGGATGGAAACGAATCTAGTCATCGGGTTTGCGTGCCTGCTGCTGGGCGCGGTTTGCGGGGGTTCGTTCGGATTGCCGACCAAGTATGTCCGTAAAGACACGCCTTGGGAGAACTTGTGGGGGCCGTTCTTCCTGTTCGTGACGGTCGCCATGCCTTTGGTGTTGGGGCCCTTGCTGGTCCGGGACTTCTTCGCCGTTTACGCCCACGTCGGGCTGGCGGGGCTGTTGTTGCCGATGGCCTTCGGGCTGTTATGGGGCGCCGGTTCGATGACGTTGGGGATGAGTTTTGCGTTCATCGGACTGTCGCTGGCGTACTCGCTGAACTATGGGGCGCAGATCATCTTCGGCGCGATCACCCCCATAAAATAGTCTAATATCTTCATTTTTCCAACATACGTAGCTATTACCCTCGAA
>REEF01000352.1 GCA_007695205.1 Planctomycetaceae bacterium | reverse complement strand
GTGCCCGGAGAGGGTCAGGCCCCTTTTCAGACAAAGCCTACGGCATCGGGATGGGGTACTGGGCGCACAGTTCGGAGACCTCGCCGCGGATTCGCGACAACAGCGTCTGGTCTTCGGGTGATCGCAACGCCTGCAGCATCCACGATCCGATCCGTTTCATTTCCTGCTGCCGCATGCCGCGAGTCGTCAGCGCGGGCGTCCCGATTCGGATGCCCGACGGATCCAGCGGTTTCCGCTGGTCGTAGGGGATCATGTTCTTGTTGACCGTGATCCCGCACTGTCCCAAGGTGTCCTCGGCGATCTTGCCCGTGATATTCCAGGGAGTGACATCGACCAGCATCAGATGATTGTCCGTTCCACCGGAAACCAACGGCAGGCCACCGGCGGCCAGCACCTCGGCCAGCGTCTTGGCGTTGTCGATTACCGCTTGGCAATACGCTTTGAATTCCGGCTGTAACGCCTCGCCGAAACAGATGGCTTTGCCGGCGATCACGTGCATCAACGGCCCGCCTTGCAGGCCGGGGAAAACGCTACGATTCAAATCGACACCGTACTGCTTGCGGCACAACACCAAACCGGCTCGCGGGCCTCGCAACGTCTTGTGCGTCGTCGTGCTGACAAAGTCGGCGACGGGGACCGGACTGTTGTGCAATCCGGCAGCGACCAACCCGGCGTAGTGGGCCATGTCCACAAATAGCTTCGCTCCTACCTCCTCTGCGATCTCGGCAAATCGTTCGTGTGGGATCTCGCGAGGATACGCGCTGGCGCCCGCCGTGATCATCTTCGGCCGGTGCTCGCGGGCCAAACGAACGATCTGATCGAAGTCCAATCGATGCGTATCGGGCGTGACGCCGTAATTGATGTAGTTGTACAGTTTGCCTGAAATGTTCAGCTTCATGCCATGCGTCAGGTGGCCGCCGTGGGCCAAGTCCAGGCCCAGGACGGTATCGCCCGGATCCAACACGGTCAAATAGACCGCCATATTTGCTTGCGACCCGGAATGGGGCTGGACATTGGCGAATTCCGCGCCGAACAATTGTTTCGCACGATCGCGAGCCAGGTTTTCGATCGTATCGACGTGCTCGCATCCACCGTAGTAGCGACGCCCCGGATAACCCTCGGCGTACTTATTGGTCAGCACGCTGCCAACGGCCCGCAGGACAGCCGTGCTGGTGTAGTTCTCGCTGGCGATCATTTCCAGCCCGTCATGCTGGCGTCGGATCTCGGCGTCGATGGCTGTCCATACCTCGGGATCGTGCTGCTGAATCGAATTCATGGCGTCTCGGCTTGAAAATGGGAGAATATTGGGGAAACCGGTGGTTTTTGGCGTACGTAACACGCACAGCCAATCTCCCCCGTATCGGTATCCTCTTACGGTCGTGACACAGTACACGCAAGGCACGAATCCGTCAATTGGACGAGTTTCGCAAGTCTGGAACAGGCCCTACAATACGACGGGCAGAAATGTCCGTCTTACTGGGATGTTTTCCATCGCTGGCCGGCTACAGGAATCGAGGTTTTGGTAATGAAATTGATCAAGGTAGCGGCTGCTGTCCTGAACCAAACCCCCCTGGACTGGGAGGGAAACCGATCGAGGATTGTCGCGGCCATCGCCGATGCTCGCGATCGAGGGGTCCGGGTCCTGTGCTTACCTGAGTTGTGCATCACGGGGTACGGTTGCGAGGATGCGTTTCATTCGCCGGGTACGCATCGGACGGCTGGCGAGGTGCTAGGGGAGATCATCCCCGAAACCCAAGACCTGATCGTATCGTTGGGGTTGCCGGTGTGGTATGCGGGCAGCCTGTTCAATACGGCCTGCCTGGTCGTTGATCGCCGAGTGCTGGGATTCGTGGCCAAACAGAACCTGGCGAACGAGGGGATTCACTATGAACCTCGCTGGTTCCGTGCGTGGCCCAAGGCAGGCCGAACCGAGATCCGATGGGATGGACGAGATTATCCGATGGGCGATCTGGTCTTCGATTGCGGCGGCGTGGTGTTGGGCTTCGAAATCTGCGAAGACGCCTGGGTCGGTGATCGTCCCGGCACCGATCTGGCTCGACGTAACGTCGACATCCTGCTGAACCCTAGCGCCAGCCATTTCGCGTTCGGCAAGCACGAGATTCGCAAGAGGTTCGTGTTGGAGGGCTCGCGAGCTTTCCATCTGAGTTATGTGTACGCCAATCTGGTAGGCAACGAGGCGGGTCGAGCGATCTACGATGGCGATGCCATGATCGCCTCGGATGGCCGGCTGCTGGCCGTCGGTCCCCGGTTCTCGATGGCCGATTATCATCTGACCTCGGCCGTCGTCGATATCGATGTCACTCGGATGAATCGCGCCCGTAGCGGCAGTTTCCGCGTCGATGTGGGCGAAAAGAATGGTTCCTGCGTCGCCACCGATTTTGAATTTCCCAAGATCCCGTTGGAAAAGAATCAGCCCGAACCGGTCGCTTGGGAGGCTGGGCTCTTTCGCAAAGAGGAAGAGTTCGCGCGAGCCGTGTCGCTAGGGCTGTTCGACTATCTTCGCAAGAGCCGCTCGCGCGGGTTCGTGGTTTCGATGAGCGGTGGTGCCGATTCGGCGACGGTGGCCACCCTGTGCAGCTTGCTGGTCCGGTTCGCTATCGACGAATTAGGGTTGCGAGGGTTTGCTGAAAAACTGGCGTACATCGACGGTCTGGCCGATCTGGATCAGGCATCTGCGTTGGTGCGACGGCTGTTGACCTGCGTCTATCAGGCGACTCGAAACAGTTCGTCGACCACATTCGAGGCGGCGCGCGGGGTGGCCGAAGCGCTGGGGGCGGAGTTTTATCGGTTCGACGTCGATGGGTTGGTCCAGCAATACACCGAGGTCGTCGCCCAATCGATCGGGCGTCCCTTGGATTGGCAGGGGGACGACGTGGCCCTGCAGAACATCCAGGCTCGAGTCCGTTCGCCCAGTGTCTGGTTACTCGCGAACCTTCGCGGCGCCTTGCTGCTGGCGACCAGCAATCGCAGCGAAGCGGCTGTCGGCTATGCCACCATGGACGGGGACACCAGCGGAGGGCTTTCGCCGATCGCGGGGATCGACAAAGCTTTCCTGCGCCATTGGTTGCGTTGGATGGAACAACAGGGACCGCACGGCCTGGGACCGTTACCCGCGCTGCGGCTGATCAACCAGCAACAACCAACCGCCGAACTGCGGCCCCCATCGGCCGGCCAGACGGATGAAGCCGACCTGATGCCCTACGAGGTGCTGGATGTCATCGAACGAGCCGCGATCCGCGACAAACTGGCCCCACGCGAAGCACTCCAACGACTCGAGGCGGAACCCTGGGACTACACGCGAGAAGACCTGCTGATCTGGACCGAACGCTTCTTCCGACTGTGGTGCAGAAACCAGTGGAAACGCGAACGCTACGCCCCCTCGTTCCATTTGGACGATGAAAACCTGGACCCCAAGACCTGGTGTCGGTTCCCGATCCTGTCCGGCGGATTCGAACGCGAGCTGGCCGAACTGCGGCGTCAAAAGGATTGACCCCAACATTGCATTGAGTTCGCTTGTAGGACGGATTGCCAATCCGTCCCACAACACACGTAGGACGGATTGGCAATCCGTCCCACAACCCGCGTAGGACGGATTGGCAATCCGTCCTACCTATTCTGCAACCATGGGATTGATAAAAGAATCGTGGTTGGTTGCCTAAGTCAGGGTGCGACTTCTGCCACGACGTAAGGGCCTTTGGGAATGACGGCGATGGTCGCGTCGGGACCGTACTCTTGCAAACATTCAGCGATAGCGGCTTCGACGCTGGGGCAAGCTTGGACGAACAAGCCGTTCAGCGTTTCGCTGGGCAGGCCATCGCTGACGACCTTGATCTTAGCGCGGCGCGAAACGGCCGCCATCTTCTCCAATTGCCACTGATCCATCACAAAGTAATCGGGATCACCCAAAATGCGTTCGATAAACGCGGCCGGGCTCTCGTGCTGTTGGAACAGACTCTGGAACGGTTGGCTGCCGATCCCTTCGCTCATGCCGGCCGCCAGGATCACGGTGCCACCCTGCCTGACGATCGGCAAGGCGGCCGTCATGCCCTTGACCGATTGGTAGAAGGTGGTGTCCAGAGGGTATCCAGCCGAAGTCGTCACGACAATGTCGACCGGCTCGGGCACCCGCGCGGTGACCAATGGCCGGACAAACTGGCAGCCTTCCAGGAACGCCTGCTCCATGTCGCCCGCGACAAATCTGAGCGGTCGGCGTTGCGAGTCGATCACAACATTGACGATAAAATCACATCCAGCTCGACGCCCAATCCAGGTGTTTTCCTCGTGGACCGGATTGCCGTCCAAAATCCCGCTATCCGAGCGCGGGTGTTCCAGAAACGCGGGACTGTGCCAGGCGCGGATCGTATCGATCCCGGCGATGCCCGGGCAGATCAGCTTGCGGCCACCCGAAAAACCGGCCATCAGATGCGGTTCGATCAGACCCGTAGCGATCTTCAGATCGGCGTGGACGTAACGGCTGTCGATCCAGATCGGTACGCCCCGGGGGCTCTCGCCCAGCCAAGTGTGCTCGTCCTGCCGCTCACCAAAATGATTCTCGATTCGATAGCGTTCTACGATCCGTCGACCGACCATTTCGACTAACTCGACCCCTAGATTAGGGCGATGCAGTCCTGTTGCCACGAGGATCAGGATCTTATCACGCGCAATACCCGCCCGCTCGAGCGTTTCGAGCATCGGGGTCAGGATCATTTGATTGGGGACAGGACGCGTGATATCGCAGATCAGGATACAGGCGTCTTGGCGACCTTGCGCCAATTCCGCCAGCGATGCCGTACCGGTGGGCCGATCTAGAACCGCCCGCAGGGATGATTCGGGATCGGCAAGCGGCTGGGCAGGCTGATAATTCAGCGTTCGCACGACATTGCGGTCCGGCAATTCGACTTCCAGTCCGCTTTTGCCGTAATCGAGTCGCACGCGCATCTTTGCGAACCCCCTCAGCCAATTCAGGCGGGTTGGCTATTTTTCGTCGTCCTTCCCTTTGACCTTCTTTTTCTTCTTCAAAGAAATCTTTTGGACTCGTACCTTGGGCATACCCAGCACCGAATCGCCTTCCTTCCAGCGGTCGGCATCCTGCAGCTTGGCCAGCCGTTCTGCACGAGTCAGCACGTTGCGATTGCGGATCGCTCCGGCCCGAATTCTCAAACTTTTGTCAATGGTCATAACGCCAAGTCCCTATCGAATACGTTTTCGGTAACGCTTGTATGTTGAGCGTCTTCTACGGAAGCGTGAAGTATAGGCGGTCTTCGTCCCGTTCGCAACCGATGATAAACCAGTGACTGCAGGACTCCTGTCGACCTCCCTGAAGGTGGGTACCGTCGTGTTCGAACCGCGATCAATCCGTTGTTGCTTCCAGTCTTTGTAAACGGCCTTCTGGGGTGATTTCGAACACGGCTTTGGCGTGCGGGTCGACCACCATCAGGTTTTTCTGTCGCCAAGCCAGTCCCACTGGATTGATCAGCGGATCACCAGCCACCCATTTTTCTGGTTTGCCGCTTTTTGGGATCCTCCAAACAGCTTTGGCAAAACCGTCGGTCACATAGGCAGTGTTATCGGCGGCCAGCGCGATATTGTGGGGAAACTGGAAGGGTCGTCCCGCCACCACCACTTGGACCTGGCCGCTTGGGGTGATACGGACGACCTGGTCCTTACCCCCTTGAGCCACGACCCACACATTATCGTCGGCGTCGCAGACCACGCCACGTGGCGCTTGAACGTCGGCCAAGGGCTCTGGCTGGCCACCCGCGGCGGGCACTCGCCAGATCCGATGCAGTTCAAGATCGGCCACCAGCAATTCGCCTTTGCTGTTCACGGCAACACTCATCGGCATCCCGATCCCGCCATTGGTCAGCGGTACAGGGTTATTCGAATCGTCGAAACGGTAGACTTCGCGGGTGGCCGTATCTCCGGCGATCAAGGCTCCGGAGCGATCCATGACAACGCATCGGATGGCATTCAGCGGCGTGCGATATTTCTTCGAGCCTTGAAACAGCAACGATCTTTTCCCGCCCACGATCTTCCAAATCCCGGGAAGATAGCGATCTGCGACAAAAACCTCGCCGGATTCAGCGGCCGCAGCAGATAAGGGATATTCCATCTGGGCCGATGCGGATGATTGCAGGACGAGGACGAAGGTCAGGGGTAGGATAAATCGAATCGTATGCATGGCTAGGATCGCAGTTACAGAAAGAAGTCGGGCCACAACGCACTCAACGATCGGATGGTCAGCGGTCCAGCGGAACGCAACGACGCTTGGGATCGCCTTACCAGATGATTAAGATAACATAGAAGGTAGCGAATGTCGAGAATCCCATGTTAGCACCGTTCGAGAAATAACTGACGCACTCTCGGCCCCCTCACCCTGCCCTCTCCCCGGAGGTGCGAGGGGACATCGGACAGTCATTTCTCGAACGGTGCTTAGTCAGGTCATGATGATGAGCACCCAACGTCGATCCGTTCTGATCACCGGCGGCAGTGGCTACGTCGGTGGACGGTTGCTGCCTCTGTTGGAAGCTGCCGGGCATCAGGTGCGATGTTTGGCCCGCCGCCCGGAAAACCTGAAGTCCCGGGTAGCGGCTGGCACCCAAGTGGTGGCCGGTGATGTGATGGACCGACCGTCGCTGGACGCCGCCCTCGAAGGTATCGACACGGCCTATTATCTGGTGCACTCGATGGGCAACGACCGGGACTTCGAGCGTCTGGATCGGACGGCCGCAACCAATTTTGCCGAGGCGGCCAAGCAGGCGGGAGTTCGCCGGATCATCTACTTGGGCGGGCTGGGCGATCCGGCTGAAAAACTGTCAAAGCATCTGCGCAGCCGACACGAGACGGGTGAGCTGTTACGCAGCTCGCAAGTCCAAGTGATCGAATTCCGGGCATCGATCGTCATCGGATCGGGAAGCTTAAGCTTCGAACTGATCCGAGCATTGGTCCAGCGTCTGCCGGTGATGATCTGTCCCCGATGGGTGGCAGTGATGGCTCAGCCTATCGCGGTCGAGGATCTTTTGGACTACTTGGTTGCCGCGTTGGAACTGCCCGACGGCGAGTCAAAAATCTACGAGATCGGGGGGCCTGACCAGGTTTCTTACGGTGATATCATGCACGAATATGCGCAGCAACGGGGCTTGCGGCGGTGGATGATTCCCGTGCCTGTGCTGACTCCCTACCTGTCCAGTCTGTGGTTGGGGTTGGTAACCCCCGTGCATGCTCGTGTTGGGCGCAAGTTGGTGGGCAGCCTGCGAAATCCGACGCTTGTCAAGAGCACGGCAGCACGGGAGACCTTTCCGATCCGGCCGCGCGGGTTGCGCGAGGCGATCGAACGGGCTTTGGTGAATGAGGACCGCGAGTTCGCTCAGACGCGTTGGTCGGACGCGCTGTCGTCCTCGGGCAAGCCGAAAACGTGGGGGGGGATCCGTTTCGGTTCGCGGTTGATCGATTCTCGAACGATCGAGGTCGATGTGCCGTCTGCGCAGGCTTTCGCCCCCATCCAGCGTATCGGGGGCCGCACCGGCTGGTACTATGGTACTTGGTTGTGGAGCGTCCGCGGATTTCTGGATCGCTTGGTTGGTGGCGTTGGTCTGCGGCGAGGGCGACGCGATCCGGTCGATCTGCGGGTGGGAGAAGCGTTGGACTTTTGGCGAGTCGAGCAGTTCGAGCCGGATCGGCTGTTACGTCTGCAAGCCGAAATGAAGGTTCCTGGCCGCGCTTGGCTGGAATTCGAAGTTCACGGCGACCGACAAAAGAGCACGATTCGTCAGACGGCGCTGTTCGACCCCGTCGGCCTGGCAGGCCTGATCTACTGGTACTCGTTGTATCCCTTGCACGAATTGGTTTTTGCGGGGATGTTGCGAGGGATCGCTCGCGCGGCCAAGCAGGCAACCGTCGTAAACGACTCAGCCCAACCTTCCACCGACGAAGACCCCGGCGGGTTGTCGTCTCAGGACGATCCGCAACAATAGTAGCAGCGCAGCTCAGGTTTCCGGCTTAAAAACACAGCACAGGAAGAAGAAACAATGGGTAAGACGGCGATTCTCTTTGGGGGCCTGATGATTTTGCTTGGGATCGGACTGTACGTCGGGCTGCTGGTCGTTGACGGCCAGCCACCGAGTGCGACGGTACTGATCCCCGCGTTTTTTGGAACGCCGATCCTTCTGCTGGGGCTGTTGGCTTTGAAGGACGCGTATCGCAAGCACGCGATGCATGTGGTTGCCGTCTTAGCCCTACTGGGGTTCCTGGCTCCTGCTTCTCGATTGGTCATGCAGTTGGCTCGCGGTGCCGAAGTAGCCGTCTTGCCGATGATTTCGCTGATCTTCATGGCGTTGTTGAGCGGCGGTTTGCTGATTCTTTGCGTGAAATCGTTTATCGACTCCCGCCGTCGCCAAGCGGCGGAACTCTGACCAACCGCTGGCAAATTGGTCTATCTTGGGCATGGATGATGGCTTAGACTGTTCGCAGTTTTCGCCGAAATAACGTCGCGAATCGAGCTTTGGGTCTTTTTCGCGTTAAGATGTTTTCCCATGGATGCTTTCGCCCTCGACCAATTGAATTGGCATGCGTGGCTGACCGTTCTGGTCATCGCCGGCGCCTTTTTGACTTTGGTTTTCACCCGTCTGGCAGCAGACGTCGTTTTTTTGGGGGCACTTGCAATCCTGTTGGTCAGCGGAGTTTTGACCGCCAGTGATGCGTTGAAGGGGTTCAGTTCGCAGGGCATGATCACGGTGGGCGTCTTGTACGTGGTCGTTGCGGGCCTGCAAGAGACAGGTGGCCTTTCGTGGATTTCCAAGCAGATGCTGGGACGTCCTCGACGGTTGCGTTCCGCCTTGGTGCGTTTGATGCTGCCGGTGACGGTCTTAAGCGCCTTTTTGAACAACACGCCGGTGGTGGCCATGTTCATTCCGGTGGTCACCGACTGGGGACGACGCATCCGGATTCAGCCTTCGCGTTTGCTGATCCCGCTCAGCTACGCCTCGATCTTTGGCGGGATCTGCACCCTGATCGGAACCAGTACGAATCTGGTGGTCGACAGCATGGTCCAGCAACGGTACCAGACCGGGGGCTGGGGGATGTTCGAGATCACCAAGCTGGGTTTCCCCTGCGCGTTGTTCGGTGCCGGGTATATTTTGCTGTTCAGTCGCAAGTTGTTGCCCGATCGCAGAACGTTGGACGAGGTCTTTCAGAACCCGCGCGAGTACACCTTGGAATTGCAGGTCAGTGCCAAAGGTCCGCTGGTGGGCCGTACCATCCAGCAGGCTGGCCTGCGTCATCTTCCGGGGGCCTTTTTGGCCGAATTGATTCGCGACGAACAGGTGCTGTCAGCCGTATCGCCTCGCGAAGTTCTGCATGCCGGGGATCGTCTGATTTTCGTCGGCAACATCAGTTCGATGCGTGATCTACGGAATCAACAGGGTTACGATCCTGTACCGGACCAACTGTTCAAGCTGGATGCTCCCAGCCACCAACGTTGTCTGGTCGAAGCCGTGGTTTCCGACACCTGTCCGCTGGTCGGCAAGACGATCCGCGAGGGTCGTTTCCGCAATGTGTACAACGCGGTGGTGATCGCGGTCGCGCGCAACGGCGAGCGTTTGCAGGGCAAGATCGGCGATATCGAGTTACGGCCGGGCGATACCTTGTTGATCGAATCCCATGCCGGTTTCGTGCCTCGTCAAAAGGACTCACGAGATTTCTATCTGGTCAGTGGCGTGGAGAATTCGACGCCACGCCAATTCCATAAAGCGCCATGGGCGTTCGCGATCCTCGCCTTCATGGTGCTCTTGGTGACCTTCGGCTGGCTGCCCATGCTGAGCGCCGCGCTGGTCGCTGCTGCTTTGATGTTACTGCTGGGTTGCTGTTCGCCGAACCAGGCGCGGCGTTCGATCGAATGGAATGTGCTGCTGGTCATCGCCGCCGCATTGGGGTTGGGCGAAGCGTTGGACAAGACCGGTGCGGCTGCGCAATTTGCGGCCCTGCTCTTGAATATTGTGCGCGAGAACCCTTGGGCGGCGCTGGCAATGGTGTATCTGCTGACCACGTTTTTCACGGAAATCATCACGAACAACGGAGCCGCTGCGTTGGTCTTTCCGATCGCGATGAACACTGCGGAGCGTCTGGACGTCAGTCCGTGGCCGTTTGTCGCGTGCATCATGATCGCCGCATCGGCCAGTTTTGCCACGCCCATCGGCTACCAGACCAACCTGATGGTGTACGGTCCGGGCGGTTATCGCTTCAGTGACTACATGCGGATCGGGATCCCTTTGAACCTGTCGATGGGGGTGGTCGCCGTCTCACTGGCGCCTTGGATCTGGGCCTTTTAAGGACGCTTCTCTACCGTCAAGTGATCTCCGGTACGACCCAAGGGGCTCGATAGGTTCGTTGGAACATCTCCATGGCTGCGGGGTTGTCGATCACGTGTTCGGTCTGAGGATCGATCGCCAGTTTCTGGCCACCCAGCCGGTAACTCATGTTGGCGTAATGGATCATCAGCGTGCTGAGATGGCCTTCCAAGGCACAGCAGGAGGGCTTGTTGCGGGTGCGGATGCACTGGATAAAGTCTTCCTTGTGCTCGGGGTCGGGAAACCGGCCATACATTTGATCCCGAACCACCGGTTGGCGGCTATGAGGTCGGACGAAGACCTGCCAGCCGCCGCCGTGTCGACCGACGACCATCAGTCCCTCGGTGCCGAAGATTTCGATCCGGGTGCTGTTCTGCATCCATAACGGAAACATGTCGGTGTCGCGAACGACGCTGTCGGTCTTCAGCATATAATTGCCGAACAGGGTCAATTCGAAACTGACCAACAAGCGATCGAAGTCGTACAGGGCGAATTGGGTGTCGGGCGTTTCGGCGACCAGTTCTTCCGGATCGACCGCGTAGCGGCCGCCGGTCGAGTAGACCGTTTTGGGATAGTCGAGCCCCAGCAGCCAGCGAGCCAGGTCGATCTGGTGACTGGCATCGTTGGCGATGTCGCCGCCCGAGTAACGCCAGAGATGGTGCCAAGTGCGCAGCAGTCCCAGGTTGAAGGGATGTTCGGGCGCTGGCCCGTTCCAGATATCCCAGTTGAAACCGGAGGGCGGGTCGCTGTCCGGTTGCACCTTGGTCATACCCCAGGGCGGCTTCTGGTTATAGATGCGGCACAGATGAATCCCGCCCAGTCGGCCTTCCTGGAGATACTGTCGAGCGGCCATGTTGTACGGGGCACTCCGGTTTTGGAATCCGACTTGGACAACACGATCGTACTTCTGTTCGGCCGCCACCATCTGTTGGCCTTCCCAGCAGCTTTGGTGGGCCGGTTTTTCGACGTAGACGTCCTTGCCCGCCTGGCATGCCCAGACGGTGGACAGCGCGTGCCAATGGTCGGGCGTCGCGCTGATGATCGCATCGACCGATTTGTCGTCCAGGATCTCGCGCATGTCCTGGACCACCTTCGGCTGACGGCCGCCCTGCATGTCGGCGATGGGTTTGACCCGCGCGCCGCCGCGGTTGATGTCTGGATCACAGATGTAGGCGTATTCGCAGTCGCCGCGGATCAAAAAGCCGTTGGTGGTATCGGTGGCCAGATGCATACCACGTCCACCGGCGCCCACGGCCGCCAAAACGATTTTGTCCGCAGCCGGAGCCGCCCGGGCCGAACCGGCGTTTTGCAGGATGGTGAACCCGGCGGCCAGTCCCATGGCGGAATTCTTGGATTGGTCGAGGAACGTGCGGCGGTTGATCGTGGACATGATTTTAGGTCTCCTGCAATCGAGCGACAAAACAAACGGGCATGGATTCCCGATTGTCAAGGGTCCATGCGGGGGTTGTCAAGCTTGTTCCAGAGTAATTTCCACAAACAAGTAGGACGGATTGGCAATCTGACACTTACCCACATTGTACGTGCAAATCTTCAAATGGGGGCAATTATTTTT
>REEF01000706.1 GCA_007695205.1 Planctomycetaceae bacterium | reverse complement strand
CAGCAATTACGCTTGTTGCCTGCGACCCCTAAGGACTCTTATATTTCGCTATGAGGGTGTAGATGATTGTACCATCTTTTCCCGGTGCCTGCGGCCAAGGAGTTTCGCCGGGTGGCCAATGTTGACGCTGGGTCGCCCGGATCGCTCGAACATGCCGCTTCAGCCACTCGGGCGCATTACGATTCTCCTCTTGTCCGTAAACGTAAGGCAGGGCTGGGTCCATCAGCAACGGCAATTCGCCCAGCGGCGGCCGTTCTTTGGCGACCTCCGCCAGCCGCTTCTTCAACTGGTCGACCACCTGCGGGTGCTGGTCGGCGATATCGGTGGTCTCGCTCGGATCGACCGCCAGATTGAACAGGGCATCACCCACCAGCTTAAAGTCTCCTCGGCGGATACTGGGCAACCGTACGCTGCCAGCGACTTCGATGATGATCTCGTCCCGCGGACTCGGCTGGCCATCGAAGATCATGCCGGTCATATCCATGCCGTCCAGCGGGCGCTCTTGTTCCAACGAACCGCCCGCCAAGGTGACGAACGTGTTGAACAGGTCGACCACATGCATCATGCCGTCCTGCTCCTGGCCGCCCGGGATCTTGCCCGGCCAGCGGAAGACGCAGGGCACACGGATTCCGCCTTCGTAAGTGGTGTTCTTCGTGCCACGCAACGGGCGGTTGACCTGTTCCGTCAGCCCGCCGTTGTCGTTGGTAAAGATCACCAGCGTATCGCGACTCAAATCGTGCTGGTCGATCGCGCCGACGATCCGCCCGACCGCATCGTCCAGGCATTTCAACGCCGCAGCTCGCTTATCATACTGGTCCCGGTAACGGGGAATCTCTTCCAGCGGACCATGGATCGCGTTGAACGAGACGAAGTAGAAGAACGGCTTGTCCTGCGGTCGCTCGGTCAGCAAACGGATCGTTTCGTTGGCGATCAAGTCCGTCGAATAACCCTGTTCGAAGAGCGGCTGCTGATTGCGATGCCAGTCGTAAACGCAAAAGACGGCCGGTGCGTTGTGCGGGATCGTGTAGTCGTTGTAATCGATCCCCCAACCGTAATGGCCGTATTGATGATGAAAGCCCTGCCCCATCGGCAGATGTTCGGGCAACCATTCACCCAGATGCCACTTGCCGAAAATGGCCGTAAAATATCCCGCTTCCCCCAGCGCTTCCGCCACGGTGCGTTCCGCCGAGTCCAAGGCATGGATGCGACGCGTCGGTGTACCGTCGGGCAGATGAGCCAGTTTCATGCCCAATCGTTCCAGGAAGTCGGGCTTGCCGAAATCCTCGCTGCGCCAGTCCATCCAAGTGCGAAAGGGGTAACGTCCGGTCAGCAGCGCGGCGCGTGTCGGCGCACATACCGGCGCTACGTAGAATTGGTTCAGCCGCGTTCCTTCCTCCGCCAACCGATCGATGCTGGGCGTCAGATCCGGATCCCCGCCGTGGAAACCCGGGTCAGCCCAGCCGATATCGTCTGCCAAAATCAAGACGATGTTCGGTCGACTGCCTTGCACCGCCAATGCCTGACCGACCGTTGAAAACAGCCCGAAGATCACCAGTAAACCGAAGATGGTCACCGAAATAATCGAGGGATCAGGCCGCTGCGAAAGAAGAACGCGAAACACGTGTCCTCGAGTCCATTGGCTGCGAGACATGATTACCTCCCGACGGGTTGTGCGACACACCGTCTCATCTGTACGGCTGATGAAGCGGCAAGCGAGTTCGCTTGCTAAACGTCCTGATTCCTGAGTGTACCTCAGATCCTCGGGCAAACAATCCCCGCTCGATCCGAGGCGACTGTGGCGAGATTTTCGTCAGAGTCCGCGTGATCCAAGCTGTCGACTCAGCGCGTTGTGCACGACTGTCGATTGGCAAACGGGTAGACGATTCTCTACAATCGTTGTCGAGTTCGTCGTTGCCCGAAAACGACTCCCGACCCCGTTCCGATCCGAAGTCACGACGAGATTGTCATTTTCCAATGAATTGAGGAATCAAGATGGTATTGGACCCGCAAGCTCAGGCCCTGCTGGATCAATTTGCTCGATCGGGCGTCAAACCGCTGTCGGAAGTATCGCTTCAGGACGCTCGGGAGCAGATGCTGGTCGGTAGCTGTCTGCTGGGACCTGGCGAGGAGGTTCACCAGGTCGAAGACCTCGAGGCACCCGGGCCGGCCGGCAGCGTTCCGATCCGACTGTACCGCCCGCGAGCCGACCGGGATCTGCCCACGTTGGTCTATCTGCACGGTGGCGGCTGGATCATGGGAAGCATCGCGACGCACGATGCGCTATGCCGTACCCTGTGCCGCCGCAGCGACATGGCGATCGCTTCGGTCGGTTATCGGCTGGCACCCGAACACAAGTTTCCGGCCGGCCTGGAGGACTGCTTTGCGGCTGTTGGCTGGTTGGCGCAACAAGCCCAGACGCTGGGGTTGGACGCTGGTCGACTGACGGTTGGTGGCGACAGCGCCGGGGCGAATCTGGCGGCGTCAGTGATCCTGTTAGCGCGAGAGCGAGGCGGGCCGGCGATCGCCTTTCAACTGCTGATTTACCCGGTAACCGACTTCGATTTCGAGACGCCTTCGTATCGCGAGAATGCCTACGGTTTCCATTTAACCCGCGACGACATGATCTGGTGCTGGCGTCAATATCTGGCCAACGACCTGGACGGATACACGCCTTTGGCTTCGCCGCTGCGCATCGACGATCTTCGAGGCTTTCCACCGGCGATGGTCATCACCGCCCAGTACGATCCACTGCGTGACGAGGGCGAAGCCTACGCGGACCGTTTGGCCCAAGCGGGCGTTTCGGTCACCCGCAAATGCTATGCGGGCATGATCCACGGATTCATCCGCCGCCCCAAGCAATTGGACCAGGCCCAGATCGCTCTGGATGAAATCGCCGCAACACTGAAAATGTATCTCTCTTTGGGGTCAGGTCTTGACTTATAACTTAGTGTTACCTTGGCATCGCAGAGCCCACGCGTCGAGATAAGTTATAAGTCAAGACCTGACCCCAAGTTCAATTCAATCCCTGCTCCTGCAAGCTACGGAAGGCCTCGATGCCTTCGCCATCATCGCCGGGCAGCAGATCGGTTTGGTCGTCATCATCTTGGCTGGCATCTTTTTTCCGGATCAGCGCGTTCAATGGCAGCCGGATCTTTTCGTACTGGTCCTCGGAGACGACATAGTACCAGTCACCGAATCGGGTATTCAATTCGGCCACTCGTTCTTTGGCGTTTTGGATTCGTTCGTTCCAGTCATCCAGCTTGCGTTGGTTTTCTTTATTGATGCGTTCCCTTTCCTGCAGGATGGCAGCCTCGGCCGCTTCGCGATCCGCCTCGACTTGCTCCTCCTCGGGCTCTTCCGCCGTTTCCTCCTCGGAATCGGCCGGTTGCGAGTCCGCATCTTCTTCGTCCGCTTGCTCGGAATCCCCGCCGTTGCCTTCTTCCTGGCCTTCGGTCGGCAGTTCGGGCACGGCTTCCAGTTCCGGCTGCGGGAACTTGTCCATATCGACTCGAGCCGTCACGAACAAGTACCGATTGCGGCCTTCGGTGGGTTCGTCGCCGGTGTCGGCCACGGTCTCGCCGAATCGTAGGACGTACTGGACTCCGTCCTTCATGCCAACATGGACTTCTCCATTAGCGCAGAACAGCTCGGCCGTTTCTCCTGATCCATAGGGGTAGAAGCCCCGCGTCTGCAGGTCCTTGACACTATCATCGTCTTTCAAGAAATCGCCGCCCGCTTTCAGGTCGCGTCCCAGTCCTTGCGGTTTACGGAACACATCGACGATTTTCAGGCCGTCGACGGCGGTCTTCAGCGCATCCAGATTTTCCTTATTCAACTCCTCGTCGGCTGGCAACTGGGTGACGGTCGTCGGCTTGCCGTCGCGATGTCTGGTCAGCTCGACCAGTTCCCACGCGTTATCTTCGAAGCGTGCCGTAAAATCGAAATCGCGGATCAGTGCCGCGCGATTCAGATCGCGTTCGACCGCATAATTCATCACGGTGACATCTTCGATATCCCATGCGGTCAGTTGCAGCAGGTCTTGTTCGATCCAGTCCTGGAAGCGGGTCGAAAGCTGGCTGGGATCGATGCGCACGACATAGACGACGTCCTGTCCGCGGATGCGGACGTACCGTTGTTCTTCATCGCCACGGACTGTTTTTCCGATGATCACCCCTGCCAGCGTCTGCCCCTTGGGATCCTCGAACGTCAACAATTGGCCGACCCCGTCGTCGCCCAGTCGCAACCGTTCCCGATCGGGTTCCAGGACGCCGAAGTAGGCGTGATCGCCGGGCAGCTGTGAGGCGATTCCCAGCACTCGCAAATCGACCAGCATCAGCGCCGCGTCCCGCATGCGTTGTTCTGCGTCCGCCGGGTAACCCGCATTGGAAGGGATCGTCCACGCCCCCGACTGGCGATCCCGGGCGACTCGGAAGTTCCTCAATTCGCCCATCTCGGAATCGTATCGCACGAATTCCATGCTGGCCGCTTGGCTGGCATCTTCAAAGTTTTCGAACAGCGGGTTGCCGATCTTTTCGTCCAACGCGACCTCGATCTGGCGTGGTCGCGAGACGAACGCCATGATGGCGACCAATAGAGCGACCCCTACGTAGATCAATGTCTTGACGCCTTCTGTCATTCCTCAATTCCTCCGTAGCCTGTGATGGATCACGCAGATCCGCTCGCATAACCGACGCATGGCACTCAACGCATCCGTGATCGGGCGATGCCTTCGCGCTCGCGCAAGCGGCGTCGCACGAAGACCAAAAAACCGATCAGCAGCGGTGGGATCGGCGGGAGCGTGACCGCCAGCACCTTGTATTGATTTTTGGTTTTCAGGATTTCCAGGTCGGTCTGACGGCGGATCAATTCGATCTGATCGTCCCGTTCACGGCGCAGTTGCTCGCGGCGGACATCCAACCGACGGCTCAGCCGTTGAGTGACCTCGGCCAGATCCTGAGCCGCCTTTTGGACGTCGACCAACCGTATTCCCGCTCCGCCCGCCTGGCGTTGTTTCTCCTGCATCTCTTGCAGTCGTCTTTCGAAATTCTCGATTTCCTTGCGGTTCTCTTCCTCTGCCGCTCGTACCGCTTCGTCGTACGCCATCTGGAACTGAACTTCCTGGTCGTGTTCGACTCGTTGAGCGGCCTGGGTCTGCAGTTCGACCATCTGCAAGGTGCTGTGGTACGGTTTGCGGCGGCGGATTTCGATGAATTGATCATCGCCCGACAAGACATCGATGATGTTCAGCACGAACGTCACGTTCTCGAAGTTCCACTTGATCTCTTCGTCTTCATCCGGTCGAGCCCGGATGCGGACGAATGCGGACATCAGCAAATCGATATCCGTGATATAGACCACATCGATCTCGGGCGCTTCGGGCGGTGCGGGGACCGGGTCCGGATCCGCGACCATTTCCGGCGGGCCTTCGTCTGCCGCTTCCGGTAGCTGATCCACGTCCTGATCGGCCTCGGTCTCGGTCGCCGCTTCGTCCGCCGCCGAGACGGCGGTTTCGGTCGAAGTCGAGGGGGTCGACGACGAGCCGCGGAAACCGGGGAACAACTCATCAGGCGGCAGGGTCCCGCGAATCCGCGCTGCCAGGATCTGAGGACCGGTGGGACTGCCCCGATGCAACTGCATCTGGTAAGGATCCCCTTGGCTCTCCATAAAGTCGCGGTAAGCGATCAGCCCTGCCTGAGCACCAGTCTGGACCAGCGTTTCGAACTTCAATTCACTGTCTCTGGCTTTCTGAATCACACCCGGCACCGGGAAGAAGATCTCGTTCAACCCGCGCGTGATCGGAGACTCGCTGCTGATCTTCTCATGGTCCCCTTGTGCTTCGGAGCGGACGAAAACCCATTCGTCGGGAATCCCACGGATCTGCAGTTTCGGATAAGGGTTGAATCGCTGCCAGACCAAATCCGGCTCGAACAGCCCCATCATGCCTGTTTGGCCGGGTACCTGCAAACCGAGCAGATTCCACAGTTGCTGGATATCGCCTTTGGGCTGGGGTCCTCCGCCGCCGCCAAACATGCCGCCCATGCCGCCCGGAGCCTGCTTCATTTCACCGGTAGGCGGCGCCAGCGTCAGAAACACCGGACGCGGGTCCTCGAACACCACGCTCGGCTGACCGGCGCGGATCACGTCCAGCACATGGTCAAACTCTTCGGGACTGAGCGACGATGGCTGCACGACCATCATCACATCGACGTTGTCGGTCTCGATCGGGTTGTTGGCATCGATCTCGACCACATCGTACTGTTTCTCCAGTTCTTCGATGATCGCCTGCTTGGGAATGTTTCTCGGTTGTCCACCTGCCATCGTGAAACCGCCGAACAACTGGGCCGGTGTGCGAACGACTCCCACGCGTTTGCGTTCGGCGCGAGCTACGGTGGAGATCGAGCGGATCAATTCGTATTCGACCGGCACCCCGTAATCGAAGAAGGGGACGACCACTTTTTCCAAACCGCACGTGAACGCGGCACCCAAAAAGATCTCGTCGTCCCGGATCGTCCCTCGCGTTCGGGTTCGCACCGGTTGAGGCAGGATGCCGAAACGATCCTCGGCCAACGACGCGATCTCGATCGAGTCCTCATGGCCTTCGTCCAGGATATGGATAATCACGTTGACCCGATCGCTGCCCGCCATCGCGCTGAACTCCTTCAACATCGACAGCAGATCGGCGCGGGTTTTCGCGTAGATCTCAGGGACCTGGCCGCTGATAAACGCCTCGATGTTCACCGTATGTTCCGCATCCAATTCGCGCATCAGTCGCCGGGTCTCCGGTGATAATGATGCGACCTGGCCGCGAGTCATATCGCGGCGGATGCTGCTGAGTGCCTGGTTATTGGCGAACACGTAGGTCACCCCCAACGCCACGGCGATCAGACACACCGTCCGCACCAGGAAATGACCCAGCAGCGACGTGCCATCTCGACCACCCGACCAATGCCGCGAGCCGATCAGGACCATGCTCAGATACAATCCCAAGACGGCGACCATGACAAAGTAAGTCACCGATGCCAGGCTGATCACTCCGCGACCGAAGTCGTCGAATTGCGCCCCCAGGCTCCATCCGGCCACCAAGCGGGCCATGGTCGACGACGGGATCACCAGATCGGCGTTGGCCGCAAAGACCAGCGGAGCGTTGAATAAGGCGCCCAGGATGAAGCCGACCGTCAGGTTGCTGGTCAAAAACGATGCCACCATTCCCACGGCCAGCATGGCCATCCCCAGCAGCCAGTAGCCCAAATACGTGGCGAAAAACAGGCCGACGTCCAAATCCCCCAGCGACAGGGATACCAGCACAATGAAGTTACACACTTGGGAGAACAGCAGCGAGGCCGTAAAGATGGACGCGGCGGCCAGGTACTTGCCCACCACGATATCGAAATCGCCCGCGGGCAACGTCAGCAACAGTTCGTCCGTCCCCTGACGCCGCTCTTCCGCCCAGATACTCATCGTGATCGCCGGGATGAAGATCATCATGATGTACGGCAGAAACCGATTGAGTTGGTTCAAATTGGCCAGGTTCGCATTGAAGAACTCGTGGGGCCAAAAAGCGGCGAACGAGGTCAACCAGACGAACAGGCACAAAAAAACGTAACCGGTCGGATTGCTGAAATAGCCCACAAAGTTACGTTTCAGAACCGCGAACGTGGCCTTCTTGGCGATGCAGATCGGAGCAACGATCGCTGCCAGGACCGCCAGGAAGATCAAATCGCGGAACAAAAGCGAGAATAACGCGGTAGTCATGGCTCTCTCTTCAAACCTTTCAGGGAATCATCCGGATTTCACGGGAAATGTATCCTGCTGCAAACCAACGTCCAACGGAACACAACGGTCAGGCGGCCGCAGCGGCAGTGGAACTGGTCAATCGCTTGAAGGCACCATCCATGCCGCCCGGTTCGTTCGCCAGATTCGCCACGGGACCATCGTAGACCAAGCGTCCTTCGTTGATCAGCACCACGCGACTGGCCATCGCTTCCACCTCCTGCAAGATGTGCGTGGACAGCAGGATCGTCTTCTTTTCGCCCAATCGTCGCATCGTTCGACGCACTTCGCGGATCTGATTCGGGTCCAGGCCCGCCGTGGGCTCGTCCAAGATCAACACGTCCGGCTCGTGCAGCAGCGCCTGAGCCATTCCCAGACGTTGCCGATAGCCCTTGGACAGCTTGCTGATCGGCTTGTTGAACACGCTGCCCAGCATGCACAACTCGACCACCGCCTCGATCCGAGCCCGGCGGTCCGCCTTGGACATGCCCCGCGCGTCGGCGAAGAACTCCAATTGGCTGTTGGGCGTCATGTCGGGGTACAGCGGGCCGTTTTCCGGCAGGTAGCCCAGATGCACCGAGCCTTGCAGTCGCTGTTTCGCCATGTCGAACCCGGCGATCCTGGCCAGCCCCTCCGAAGCGGAGATGTAGCCGGTCAACAGCTTCATCGTCGTGCTCTTGCCCGCTCCGTTGGGCCCTAAAAACGCGACCAGTTCGCCTTCGCTAACGCTGAACGTCACGTCCCGGGCCGCTGCGAACGGCCCGTAGAACTTCGAGAGTCCCACCGCTTCGATCATCGGTGGGCGACTCGATTTGGCAGATGCTTCCGTCATGTTTCCTTGCCGCCGTGTTGTGTCCAATAAAATGGGGAGTGCGTTCCAAAGGGGGCGGGTATCGTTTTCGGGCAACGACGAACCATCGGGAAGGCGTCTTCCGCAAAAACGACTCCCGACCCCTGCCGTGAACCTGCCCCTTCCGCTAACCACGACACTCATTCATTCGTCGGCCCTTAGCCACTGCTACGAGACCCGAAAACGGTTGGTTCATTCTGGCAGGCTCGAGGATGGTTTCGCATAACGTACCAGATTTTTCCCCGGTTACAACTTCTATTCGAGCCAACTTCGCACAAAAATTCCGCCGGGAACCATTGTTTCCAGAACTCAGGGCAACCTGATGTCCAAAACGACGGCGCGATCCATCGGCTGGCATCGGATCCCATCGGCGGCGGCTGGCAGCAAGATCACGTCCCCAGGATTCAAGGTCGCATCGGCTACCGAAAACCGGCCGCCGATCACCGCTAGCAGATGAAAACAGTCGCCTTCGCCCAGTCTTCGAGCGGTATCGAATCCCCTTCTTTCGAGTACAAACTTGTCGCATTCCACCAACCGCTGGACCGCCGGACCGTCCGGTATCGGTGCCGGTTGCGGGTTGACCGGGCCGATGTCAAAGTCGATCACGTCCAGGGCTTGTTGGACATGCAGCGGCCGCGGCTGACCGTCCGGTCCGACCCGGTCCCAGTCGTACAATCGAAACGTGGTGTCGCTGGCCTGTTGGATCTCGGCGACCACCAAGCCTGCGCCCAAAGCATGCACCGTGCCGGCAGGGATGAACACACAATCGCCGACGCTCGGCTGGAACCAGTGCAAGCACTCGGTAATGCGTCCGTCAGCGATACGCTGCTCGAAACCTGTGCGATCAACGCCCGATTTCAAGCCCGCATAGATCCGGCTGCCCGGATCGGCGTGCAAAACCACCCAAGCTTCCGTTTTACCTAGATCCGGGGGGGCAAGCTTTGCTGCTTGTTGGTCATTTGGATGCACCTGGACCGACAGATCCTGCTGGCAATCCAGCAGCTTGAGCAGCAGGGGAAATCGATCCTGAGGGTGATGTCGACCAAGCATTTCCGGACCATGCTGCGTGATCAACTGGTGCAAGGTCCAACCGGTCAGGCGACCATTGATCACGACGCTTTGATCCGTACCTCGGTCTACGATTTCCCAGCTTTCGGCACAATCTTCGTCTCCGATCTTTTTCCCTAACATCGTTTGCAACCTGCGGCCGCCCCACAAATAACGGCGCAGCAGGGGTTGGAAACGGAGCGGGTACCAAGGGTTCATGCAGCCTCTCCACCAGGGATTTTGGAAAGCGGTGATCAGCTTGGGGACATCGTTTGGGGACATCCAGTCGACCTGCGTATCATCGCTATTGGCTGAAGGCGGACAAGCCCTTCTGATGGGGGTTGTTGCTTTTTTTGGGTGTCGTCCACTAGCTGCCGCGTGCTGATCCGAACGTCTCGAAAAGGGGGGACTGGGCTTGGTTTTCCTGATTCGCTGATCGCTGAGGCCTTGCCGTTTTCCTGTTTTTGCGAATATGTTACGCTGTTGACGCTGTTACGGAACGATATCGCACTACGGGAATGAAAACGATGCCAGAGACCGCCACGTATCCTTTTGATCCGCCGCGTCGCGTGGCCGAAGTTGCCATCGAGCTGGGCCTGGATCCCGATGTGATTCTGCCGCATGGGCATTACATCGCCAAAATTCCCATCGATCAACTGGCTCAGCGAAGCGACCAGCCGGACGGCGATTTGGTGCTGGTCACGGCGATGACCCCGACTCCGACGGGCGAGGGGAAAACGACCACGACCATCGGGTTGGGCGACGCTTTGCGACGACTTGATAAACGGGCCATGATCTGTCTGCGCGAACCATCGTTGGGACCATATTTTGGGATCAAAGGCGGCGGGACGGGCGCGGGGCGCGCCCAAGTGGTGCCGGCCGAGGACATCAACTTGCACTTCGTTGGCGATATGTACTCGGTCAGTAAGGCCAACAATTCGCTGGCGGCCATGGTCGATAATCATCTGCAGCACGGCAACGAACTGGGGATCGACCCGCGGCGGATCGTGTTGCGACGGGTCATCGACTTGAACGATCGCGCGTTGCGTGAAATCTTCATCGGACTGGGCGGCGTCAAGCACGGGATTCCGCGTCAGGAGGGTTTCAACATCACCCCGGCTTCGGAAGTGATGGCCATCCTCTGTCTGGCTCGCGATTTTTCTGACCTGGGTCGTCGGCTGGGCGACATGGTTGTCGGGTTCACCTATGGCGGCAAACCGATCCAAGCTCGCAGCATCCAAGCGGACGGGGCCATGCAGGTACTGTTGCGCGATGCCATTCATCCCAATCTGGTGCAAACGATCGAAGGCACGCCAGCGCTGGTGCATGGCGGACCGTTCGCCAACATCGCGCAGGGCACCAATACCGCGATCGCCACGCGTATGGCGCTGAAGTTGGCCGAGATCGTGGTGACCGAGGCGGGTTTTGCCAGCGATCTGGGCGCGGAGAAGTTCTTCGACATCAAGTGCCGCATCGCAGGGCTGAATCCCAACGGTGTGGTGATCGTCGCGACGGTCCAAGCCGTCAAGCATCATGGTGGATTCACCGAAGACGGAGGCTTGGGCAATCTGGCCAAGCACATCGAAAATATTCGACTGTTCAACTTGGAACCGGTCGTTGCTTTGAATCGATTCGATGGCGATCGCGACGAAGACCTTCAACAGATCGTCGAATTCTGCCGCCAGCAGGGTGTCGAAGCGGTCGTGGCGACTCATTTTGCCGATGGTGGGCAGGGGGCGATCGAGTTGGGCGAAGCCGTGTTACAGAACATCGAAAGCAATCGGCCGCGAAAGCTGCGATTTCCTTATTCGCTGGAGATGCCTCTGCGGGACAAGATCGTCGCCTTGGCCCAAGGGTTGTATGGTGCTCGGGATGTGGACTTCGACCGCAAAGCCAAGCAGGATCTGCGGCTGTTGGAAACGTCGGGCTACGGCGGTCTGCCAGTGTGTATTGCCAAGACGCCCAAGTCGCTTTCGGATAATCCCAAGCTGATCGGTCGCCCACGCGATTTCCTGCTGGAAGTGAACGAACTGCGGATCAGTGCCGGGGCCGGTTTTGTGGTCGTGATCTGTGGCGAGATCATGACCATGCCCGGTTTGCCCAAGGTACCCGCTGCCGCTCGGATCAAAGTCGCGCCAGACGGAACGGCTACCGGCTTGGCATAGAAAAAGGGGGCGGGCGAGATTGGCTGGGCCAAAGCTGCAGGTGTCACCCCGGTCGTTCGCGGCAGGGACTTAGCCCCAACGTTGCATAAAGTCCCCACGTAGGACGGATTGCCAATCCGTCCCACTTTTTATGCAACCATGGGGTAGATTCATGCCCATGGGG
>REEF01000731.1 GCA_007695205.1 Planctomycetaceae bacterium | reverse complement strand
AAACCGCGCAGCTCGGGGATCTGGAGATACGCGTTGGCCACATCGCCTTCTTCGTCCAGGAAGATGTCGATCTTGCCGTGGCCTTCCAACCGCGTGATGGGATCGATGGAAATACGTTTCATGGTCCGTGTCCTTATTTTCCTTATCAATCTCTGAGTGCCCGGAGCTCTATTGGCTGCTGGCAGTGGGCGCGGGGCGTTTGCCGCGTCGCATCAGGCTGCCAGCCAGACTGAAGCGGTAGAATGTGCCGATCGGATCGGGGATGCCTTTGCGGATGATCTCGTCGATCTCGTCGGGATCTTCCGAATCGATGACCGAGGCCAACGCGCTCAACAGGCGTGCCCCGTAGTCTTCCACGCCCTCGTTCGGCCCGTAACAACCGATGCACGGCGAATTGACCTGGGGGCACAACGCCCCACAACCGGCTCGCGTCGCCAACCCGGCACAGACCAGCCCCTGTTCCAGCAGGCAGGTTTCCTCGTCCGGGATGACTTCCCACGTCCGCTTGAATTCCTTGATCTTCTTGTTGTGCCGAGTTCTAGGGCAGTAGTCGCAGACCGTGGTGTTTTCACCGATCGTCGCGCCCTTGTCCGGCAGGTTGCCGGACAGCAGCACCTCGATCGCTTCCCAGATCCTGGGCGATTCGGGCGGGCAGCCCGGCAGGTAGTAATCCACGTCGACCGTCTGATCCAACGTCTTCAGGGTGTCGTAGAAGATCGGCAGATGCAAGCTGCCTTCGGGTACCTCGGTCACCGCCTGCGGCCGGATGTTGTCGGGGTTTTCGGTCGAGTCGGTTTCGCTGGTATAGCTGTTATCAAAGATCGACTGCCGATTGTGCAGATTGCCCAGGCCGGGAATGCAACCCTCGGTGGCGCACGATCCGAAGGCGATCAAGCACTTGGACTTCTGGCGGAACAGCCGGGCCATGTATTCCTGCTCGCTGGTACGGATGCCGCCGTTGAACAGACACACATCGATCTCGCCGTCTTCCATCTTCTCGATATCGCGGACTTTGCCGTCCGCGATACAGGGGCACATCACCAGATCGAACGCCGCCGCCACGTCCAGGATCTTGGTATCGATGCCCAGGATCGAGATCTCGCAGCCGCCGCAGGACGCCGCCCAGTAGATGGCCAGTTTGCCTTTGGCTTTCCCATTGCCGTTACCGTTGGTGGGGGCCGATTCACTCATGCTGTTACCTCCATCGCCTCTTCATGTTCCTTGACGATGTCCTCCAACGCCTGGATTCGTTCGCCGTTCTCTTCCCAGTTGCCGGACCAACCCAACGGGCCCAGTTCTCGAACCTCTTCGACCATCTTGTCGATCGCTTCGGCCAACTGCTGTCCTTCGGCCGCCGACGCCCAGACTAACTGGATTCGCTGCTCTTCGACCCCCATCGCTTTGAGGGTCTGGCGGAGCATATGAAAGCGCCGCATCGCCTTGTAGTTCTGCTCGATGTAATGGCATTCGCCCGGATGGCAGCCCGCGATCATCACCGCGTCGGCGCCCAGCGAAAAGGCTTTCATCACGAACGACGGGTCGACACGGCCGCTGCACATCACGCGCACAATGCGGATGTTCGGGGCGTGGGTGATCCGTGCCGAGCCAGCCAGGTCGGCCGCTCGGTAGGAGCACCAGTTGCAAAGGAAACCGACGATTTTTGGTTCGAATACTTGCTCACTCATGGAGGGCTCTCCTTAAACTTATGAGGCCGATGCGGGTACGGGTTCGGCCTGCGGGGACGAGTCGTCCGCCGGCTGCAGTGCGTCCCACAGAATGCCTTCGATTTCCGAAAAGATCTGCTTGTTGTTGAAATGGGCACCGGTGATGACACCTGCCGGGCAGGCCGCGACGCATGTCCCACAGCCTTTGCACAACGCCGTGATGACACGGCTGACACCCGGGTCCTCGAGAAATTCGATGGCGTTGTAGGGGCACATGTTGTTGCAGATCTTGCAACCCGAACACGCCTGTTCGTTGATTGTCGCCACGATCGGCTCGATCATGACTCGGCCTTTGGTGATCATGCCTGCCACGCGGGCCGCGGCCGCAGCGCCTTGCGCCACCGAGGCGGGGATGTCTTTCGGGCCCTGGCAGGTGCCGGCGACGAACACGCCGTCGGTCATCGTCGCCACCGGGTCCAGCTTGGGATGCCGCTCGGTGTACCAGCCGTCCATGCTGCACGAAATGCCGCATTTCAGACCCAACTCGCGAGCGTCCTCCTGAGGTTCCAGCGCGCCCATCAGGATCACCATGTCCACCGGGTAACGCTGCTGGCGTCCGATCAACGTGTCTTCGCACTGCACGATCAACTTGCCCTGTTCGGTCGGCATCCGCGCCGCATCGGTCACCTCGGATACCTTGCCGCGGACAAACCGCATGCCCTCGCCCAGCAACCGCTGATAGAACTCTTCATAGTTCTTCTGATTGGTCCGCATGTCGATGTAGAACGAGTAGACTTCGGCGTCGGTCTTTTCCAGGACCAGATGCCCGAATTTCAACGACGCCATGCAGCAGACCCCCGAACAGTACGGGTTGTGGCGGTCGTCGCGACTGCCCACGCAGTGGACGATGGCGATCGACTTGGGTACCGTCTTGCCGTCGCGCATCACGATCTTGCCGTTGGTCGGCCCGGCGGCGTTGCACAACCGCTCGAATTCCATGCTGGTGTACACGTTGGCCAAGCGACCGTAACCGTATTGAGGGATCTTCTTGGAATCGAACGGTTTCCAGCCAGTGGCGATGATGATGTTACCCACCTCGATGTCGATCAGTTCGTCCTGCTGGTCGAATTTGATCGCGTCGGTCGGGCACAGTTTCTCACAAGCCCGGCACTTCTGCCGTTCGAACCAGATGCACGAATCCTGGTCGATCACCGGCACGCGGGGCACCGCCTGCGGGAAGGGCATGTAGATCGCCTTGCGGTTGCCCATGCCCGCTTCGAATTCGGTATCCAGCACCTTGCGCGGGCACTTTTCCACACAGATGCCGCACCCGGTGCAGGCATCGTAATCGACACAACGGGCTTTCTGTCGGATCTTGACCTTGAAGCTGCCCACCGAACCGCTGACCTCTTCTAGTTCCGCGTACGTCAGCAGCGTGATGTTTTCGTGTTGGCCGGCTTCGGACATCTTGGGTGTCAGGATACAGGCCGAACAATCGAGCGTCGGAAAAGTCTTGTCGAACTGGGCCATGTGCCCACCGATCGACGGCATCCGTTCGACCAGGTAGACATGGTATCCCGCGTCCGCCAGTTCCAACGCCGCCTGCAGACCGGCGATGCCGCCGCCGATCACCAGGGTCGCCGGGTTGACGTCGACGAACATCGGCTCCAGCGGTTCCTGATACTTTACCCGCTGGACTGCCGCGGAGATCAGCGCCCGCGCCTTTTCCGTCGCCTGAGCCCGGTCCTTGTGGACCCACGAACAGTGCTCGCGGATATTCGTCAAGTCCATCAGGTAGGGGTTCATGCCCGCGTTCGAGCAGGCTCGGCGAAACGTCTTCTCGTGCAAATGCGGGCTGCAAGCCCCCACCACGACGCGAGTCAGTTTTTCTTTCTTGATGTCCTCTTCGATCATCTGCTGGCCGAGCGACGAGCACATGAATTTATAGTCCCGCGACACCGCCACGTCGTCGAGATTCTCGCCAGCCCATTTGGCAATGTCTTCCACGTCCACCTTGCCGGCGATGTTACTGCCGCAGTGACAAACGTAGACGCCGATCTTTTCGGCCATGGTCGTTCTCCAATTCCAGTCGAGTCTTATCGAGTCAGCCGGCCGGCGGCCGGCTGGTCTATTCCACCTGCCTGTTGGCCGCCCACTACTTGGTCGCCGCGGCCATCTGGCCCTCCAGCTTCGCGCGAATCACCGGCTCGGCGGCAACCAGCTCTTTGCCGAACCCCAGCTTCTTCATGTCGATCCCCAACGCGACGCCCAGCATCTGCGTGAAGTACACGATGGGAAGCTTGAACTTGGTGTTGAAGAAGTTGTTGACCCGCCCCTGATACATATCCATGTTCAACTGGCACATGGGGCACATGCACAGGATCAGGTCTGCCCGGTAATCAGCAGCGCTCTGCAACAACCGTCGGATCAGCTCGAAAGCGTGCTCCTCGCTGATCTGGGTCATGTGGCCGCCGCAGCAATGCGCTTTCACCGGATAATCCACCACCTCGGCGCCCAACCACGTGAACATCTCGTCCAACTTCATCGGGTACTCGGGGTTGTCGAACCCGTTCAAGGGCCGCACGATCTGGCATCCGTAGTACGGCGCGACCCGCAGCCCCGTCAGCGGCTGAACCACCTTGGCCCTGATCGCCTCTTCCCCGATGTCCGTGTACAACACGTCCAGCAAGTGCCTTACATGAACGCGACCCGGCTGGTATCGTAACCCGCCGGCCGCCAGCGCCTGGTCCACCTTAGCGCGGATCTTAGGCTGCTCGGCCATCAACTTGTCGGTCTTCTTCAGATTCAGGAAACACGCGGCGCACGGCGCCACCAACTGGTCGTGCTGATCGTCGACCAACGCCAGATTGCGAGCGATCACGCTGGTCGCCACCAACTCGTTCTGGCTGAAATACTCGGTCGCCCCGCAGCAATTCCAATCGTCCAGTTCGTCTAACCCGAACCCCAACTGTTCGATCACCGCCCTGACCGACATGTCATAAGCAGCACTTCCAGATTCCAACGAACAACCGGGATAGTATGCGTACTTCACGACGCACCTCCGCTTCCAAAAATGTTAGTCTTCGTTCGAGAGCTCTCTTGCCTTGTCGATAATCGCCTGCAATTGCTTGACCTGGCGGATCTTCGTCGGTGTCAACGCCAGCCGTCCCTTGGCAAACATCGACATCCCCGCTCCGCCCATCTTCAGCATGCTCAACGGCTTGTTGAACAACAGGTAACGCGTCGCGATGCCAAATTCGAAGCTCCGCCCGTAACGATCCACAAAATCCGTGAACGTCTTGGCCAGCGCCGGTGCGTCACTGCCGCCCGCTTTGCCCTCGCGAATCGCCATCCGCTTCAACGCGTACATGATTTCGGTGATCGGGATCTCCTGCGGGCATCGCGCCGTGCACAGATAGCACGAAACGCACTGCCACATCGTGTTGGCCTGCAGCACCGCATCGCGTCGATCGGCCGCGATCATCGCAAAAACGGCACGGGGCGTGAAATCCATCTCCGAGCCATTGGGACAGGACCCGCCGCAACTGCCGCATTGCAAACAATGAACTACCTTCTGACCCCCAGGCGTGTCGGCAATCACGTCCTTCATGAATTGGGACAGGTGGGCAGCATGACTTTCAGCAACCATCGGTTTCCTCCGACACGGATCAAAAAACAGGCACACAGTCTACTCACTACGTGTCTAGTAGCCTTCTGTGATAGCATCGCTCGTGCCAAAGAGAGCCGAAACTCCTGATTTTGTCGCAAGTCGTTGCAGGGAAACAGGTTTCTGCAGTAGACAACTGGAGTTTTTGGCCATCAAACCCGCGAAGATTCGCGGATTTTCGTGGATCGAGGCGCGGAAATCCGTGAGAAAAAGGTGTCAGGACTCGTTCTTTCGAAGCACTCGAAGGACCGGTTTCCCGGCAAATGAGTCCTGACACCTTTTTTCTGGCCCGGCCGCAACCAAAGTAGGTTGGGTCTCCGACCCGACCCGGTCGGGACAGAGTCCCAACCTACGAAGATGCGCGCACTGACCATTCATCCTACAGTTGAAGACCCTACGGGGTGCCGATGGGCGATGGCTTGTCGGCGCGGAGATAATCAATCTGGAACTCGCCCGAACGAGCACCGGCACAGGGATCCAGTCTCAGTTGGGTGATCGTCTGGCCTTTCCAGGCGGGGTGTTGCTGCATCAGCACACGGTATTCGTGATACCGACCGTCCGGGATGATTCGGAAACGAATCGATTTCTCCTCATCAAACTCCGGTGACGTTTCGGTGGTCCAAAATAGTTGGCCGGTGCTGCCCGCAGTGACGCGCATGCGCAGGTTCACGACGGCTACGTCGTCGCCCTGGATCTGGACCAACGGTCTCACCAGATAGGGGTCGGGCCCTGAAATCCTGCCGAACAATCCGCCCTCTAAAGGCAGCATTTCGGAAATATCGTTGCCCGGCAGCCACCCGTCCAACGAGTCGTCGAATTCGAAAGCGATCTCCTCGACCAACCAAGGGAGACGCCGCACCGACCGGTAGTACAGCCCGTCGGCTCGTACCCGGGACCGGCCGTCCTTGTTGACTCGCACGGTCAGGTAGGCGTTGCCCGCGTCGTAACGCCAACCGGGATCGTCACGCTGTTCGATGTCGATCCGCTCGCGCAACGCGGATTCGTCGATGTAGACTTCGGTGGGACGGCTGACATTGGCGATCAGGACGATGCCCTGTTCGCCGGGCGGGTACTCGACTTCCATGGACAGCACCGTCCCGCGATGGGTGGCTCGATGAATGGTCCCGACGGTGCTGACCGCGATCCGGGAGTCTTCGCCCACCTTGACGGTCGTCGGCTGAGGATTGCGGCCGGTGAGCTTCAGAACGGCTTCGATGATCTGTTGCGGAGCGAAGACCCATTCGCATCGCTCGCCGTCGATCGCATCGATATAGTCCGGCCACAGCGCGACGTTTTCGCCATCGGGCTGCTGCTGGTAGATCGCGCTGCGAATCAAGCGTTCGGCGATGTCACGCCAGGGGTAGCTGTCGTCGTACTGCGACAGCTTGATCAGGGCGACGGCGTAACGCAATCCGTTCCATTGGACCGGACGGCCGAACCAGGATCCGCGGTGCCAGGTGGCGCCGAAAACGGGGATGCTGGCGCCTTGCAGGAAAGGCTGGTCGGGATCGTCCCATAGGTAGACAAAGGGCAGCCCGCGTTGTGCCCAGGTCACGGCCGCTTGCAACCATCGAGGCTCGTCGCTGATCCGGTACGCTTCTAGGAACGCGTCGACGCTGTCAGCCGCGGCCAGCAGGTCGGGCGCGTGGACGGGGATCTCCCAAACCTGAGCCGCTCGCGGGACACGGAATTGTCTGAGCCGCTGCAGGGCGGGGACCACCTGCTGATAGGCGTGCCGGTCGCCGGCGATACGGGCGTAGCGAAGCACCTGGTAGGCGTTCCGCGCGATCGTGCCCGACTCCAGCGCCCCGTCGGGGCCCAGTTCGCTGTAGTCCATGCCGACAAAGGGGCCGGTTTGCGGTTGCTGGTCCGCATCAAATCGCCAAAATCCGTCCTCGTCTCGCATCATCAGCAATTGGCTGGCACTGGCAGGATTGGCGAAGGCCAGGTCAGCCCGGTCGGGAAATCGTTGTGCGTCCAGACGTGGTTCCCCACCCAGCAATGCCCGGACCTCTTCCGCCCGGGCCGTCAAACGGCGGCGCAGGGCGGGATCTTCGGTGATCAGGGCACCCAGCATCAGATCGGCGATAAACGTGCGCGGGCGGCCCCGGGTGGACAGGACAGGATTGCCCTTGGTCAACCACCACTGCTGCGTGGCCGGGTCCCACAATGACGTCAGGTAGGCCTGGACGGAGAATTCGATCTCTCGCTGGTACGTGCCTCGCGGCAACGAACGCAACTCGGGTAACGCGTGTCGATCCATCCAGCGGTCGATGGAGGCCAGCGCGCTGTCGGTCGCCGAATCGGCGAACAGGGTGGCTTGCAGACTCAGCGGGCTTCGCGGCCGCATGGGGTAGGGCCGAGCGGCCGTGCGCTGGTTGATCTCGACAAATTCAGGGACCGATGGCACGAACAGCCCGACCAGGTGTGCCCGCTGGTTCTCGAAACGGTCGGGTGAGGCGAAGACGACCGAAGGCCGATCGCGACGGGCGTCCCAGCGTTGACGCTGATCCCAGTACATGCCCACCGCGCCGCCGGGTGTCTGGAAGCCTACGGCCGGGACCGTCACCATGTTCGGATGGACTACGTAACGGATCCGGTGCGGATGGTCCTCGGCGATATCCAGCGAATCCGAGGAAAGTTCTTCATCCACCAACCACTCCAAGCCAGGGAAAATGGCCTCGTTGCGACGCAGCACGTACAACATGGGGCCTTCAAAGGCCAATAGCCCAGCCGGCCGATCGCAGCCCAGCTCGTACGAGGCTCGAATCTCTCTGGACCATTCTTCCAACTCGAAGGTGATCGTTGCGGTCCAGGTCGCTCCGTCGTCGTCCTGATGTTGCCAACGGAAGCCCAGTCGTGCCGGGTCGGTGCCCAGCACCTCGGGTGGGCCGTCGACCAGCAGCGTTTTTTCTTGCGGATCGCCCGATGCATCCTGGGTGACCAGACGACTGAGTCGCGGCAGCCAGGCGACCGTCTGCCAGGCGTTGCCGCGGAATACCGAGAGTTCGCCGGGTCCAAAGCCGAATTGGTTCCGCCGAAAGGCCAATCGCAAGAAGCGGTTGGCCAGCACCGCGTGCGAGTCGTCGCTGGTGACCACCAGACGATGGCGATCCGGCGGCAGATTCAGTGCCGATCCGATCACCAATTGCGATTCGGCGGCCAGGGCTTCGTCGATCGCAGGTGCCTGGACGCGGACCGCCGCCGGCTGGCCAGTCGATTGCTGTTCGGGTTGGAATTCCACACGCACCACCGCACTGCGGCCGGGCTCCAAAGCGGCCAGCGTCTGTGTCCGGGACTCGTCGCCCAACGTGAACTCGCACGTCATGTCGCTGACGATGGTCTGGCCCGTGTTCTCCAGCACGCATTCCAACGCGATCGGTCTGTCGACGGCTGCCACCGGTTGGACAGGCCCAAAACTGCGGATCTGCAATTCGGTGCCTAACGACAACGTGCCGCTGGCTTGATCGTCATCGTTCCCGGCCTGTACGTGCAACACCGAAGGCTCGTGCCGCGCACCGTCCAGCGTCCAGGACACACGCTCGGCGCGACCGGCGGGCAGCACATCCAGCAGACGTTCGGCCGGCTGGACGGTCAGCGATGCCGAGGACTCTAAGGCGACGCGAACCGCTTGGGCATCCGCGTCTCCCACGTTCTCGATCCGTGCCCGTACCACGGCAAGCTGGCCGGCCCGATCGCCATCCTCCTGGATCTGAATGGCGCCGACCTGCAGGATGACGCCGACCCGATCGACGTACGCAAAGTCGTCCAAGATCAACTCGCCAGCCGTCCCGACGATCCGGGATGCCACTTGCACCCACCGCACGTCGGGGTTATCGGTAAAGTCGAACGTCAGTCGGCCGCGATGCCACTGCCCGTCACCGATGTGGGTTCCAGGCACCGTAAACCGGGCTCGCGGCGAACCGGTACCCTCGATCCCATCGGCGTTCATCGGGATCGCGTACACGCACAGATCAGCACTCTCGGCGGACACCGCCTGGTACCAGAATTCCAATCCGCCGCGACGCATTTCGAGCATCGCACCGCCCTCACCCGTTCCCGGCCGACCAGCGCGGTTCAAGCCCGTCTCCTGCTCAGGCGTTTCGGCCGTGCGAGTCAATCGAATCGCGTGACTGCCGGTCCGGGCTTCCGAAACGACCTCGACCTGCGAACCGACCGGCGACCAATCGACGGGGAATCCGCCAGGACCAAGCCGCTCGAAGGAACCGTTGGTACACGGATTCGCAGCCTGCACTAGCGGCGTGGTGACGAACAGAAGCCAAGTGAAGATGACAAGACGTTGCATGAGTCCGTTCTCCGACGGAAAGGTAGGTCGGCGATCGAGCCCGACCGCAAGTTGCCCCAGAATAAGTCGTTATCCTATGCTGTAAACGCTAGTTCTCGCAAGCGCAGAAAACGATCAAACACCGTTAAACCAGCGATGCTGCGCGGTCAGGGAAAGGCAGGAAAAGAATAAGGGCCTCTTCGTGAGTGCTTTTTTCGCATGGGACTTCACTGCAAGGATCATCTGCACGGATCGAGACGCGCAGGATTAGCACGGATGGCAAGGCCGGGGCACGGATGGGGGAAGGGAAGACCGAGCAATCAAAGCGGCTGGCCGACGATTCTGTCATCCGTGCCCCGGCTTTGCCATCCGTGCTAGTATGTCGCTTTCCTGCGGGGACGAGTCCTACCGTGCACGAAACCGCAACCCATTGATGTGCAACTCCGTGCGCCCGAAATTGGCGGCGACGCCCCACGCCAAGTTTAGCGTTTTCAGGTACGACAGCCCAAGGCTCTTGCTGAACTCGTTATTATCGAACTGGGCGGTCATCGTCAGCACGAACCGATCTTCGATCACGAAGCAATCGAGCGCACTTTCGTGCACCGTGCGCTGATGAAAGGTGGCGTTGGCCAACGGGCGGACCCGAACCGTCAGGCCGTTGACCGCCAGCGAGGCCAGGACCAGTTTCTCGGTGACCGCAAGGCTGTATCCGGTGCGATGCGATTCGTACACCATGCGCAAAGCGTTGCGGATCGCCATCCCCATCTCTCGATCCTTGCCGCTGATCTCGTTTGTCCAGTGCGACCAATCCTCGGATATTTCCGTCTGCGGCGGATCGTAGACACGACGTTCTACATGTACTCGGTCCAGCCCCATGTTGACCAACAGCCCCAGTCGGTCGCCCCGCGCCCGCAGGTAGTCGAACAACTGCAACTCTTCGGACGGCCCCAGCACTCGCGGCAGGGACTTCATCTCCAGAACGATCTGATCCCAGGCGACGAAATCCGGATACAGAACGATCGCCTCGCGCCCGCCGACCATCAACCGAACGGGCGGTTTGCTCACGACCGGCAGCGCCTGTTCGGCTGTCCAGACCGCGTAGGCTTGATGGTACGCCTCCTCGTGCCGCCCCAACCCGACTTCGTTCTGGACCACGAAGAATCCCCTGATAAGCTGCTCGGTTTCTTCACGGTTGACCAAATCCATGGCACTGGATCCTCTTCATTATCTTTTCAATCTCACGTCTTCCCCATCCGTGCCCCGGCTTTGCCATCCGTGCTATCCCACGGATTAGAGGGCAGATCTAGCACGGATGGCAAGGCCGGGGCACGGATGAATGGTGGCCAGCGCCCACGAAATGCCGGGCCGTCTCATTGCCTTCGGGCGATGGTTTCGGTGGCGGAAGAAACTGACTAGAATAGGGAACGGTCGGCGTGATCGCTGTGTTGGCATTTCAGGCAGCGATGACGCTGGCAACGGGCTGCTCGACCGTGTCGTCCCCCTTTTTGTCATCAGGAGTCGCTAACATGAAATCCTCCTTGGAACCCTCCTTTGATCGTCGTCGCTTTCTGAGAGTTGGTACGGCACTGGCCGGCAGCAGCGCACTGTGCGCGTTATCGTCGCCGCGAATCGCCCGTGCTGATGAAGCGGAAGCCACCCCTAACGCTGCCAAACTGGGTTGGCGAGTTACCTGTGCGGCTTACACGTTCAACCGGCTGACCTTTGTCGAGACGCTCCAGCAGGTGGCCACGCTGGGGTTGAATGCGGTCGAGGCGTTCGAGTGGCAGCGACTGAGCGCCGCGCACGGCGACGTGCAAACCAATGCGACGATGCCGGCCCCGGTGCGTCAGCAGGTCGCTGGGCAGCTTGCCGATCGCGGGATCAGCATGGTCGGTTTGTATTGCCGCGACCTGGACTCCGAAGCTGCGGCTCGGCCCGTTTTCCAATTCGCCAAGGATATGGGCGTCCAGTACCTGGTCGCCGAACCGGCATTCGAGGCGTACGACATGCTGGGCCAGTTGTGCGCCGAGTATCGGATCAAGCTGGCCGTGCACAATCATCCGGCTCCGTCGCGTTATTACAACCCGGAAACGACGCTGAAGATGGTGCGGGATCGTGGACCGTGGATCGGTGCCTGCTGCGACACGGGGCACTGGGTCCGCTCGGGGTTCCAGCCGGTCGAGGCGTTAAAGAAACTGGAAGGTCACATCGTGTCCTTCCACCTGAAGGACGTCGACAAATTCGGCGAGAAATCGGCGGTCTGCGTGCCCTGGGGCGAAGGTGCAGGCCAGATCGGCGAGATCTTGAAAGAGATGCATCGGCAGCGCTGGCAGGGCGATTTTGGCATCGAGTACGAACCTTATTCGCCCGACAACACCCGGCATGCGGCTCAGTGCATCGTGTTTCTGGAAAAAATCGCCGGTCAACTGGTTGGGTAAGCCCCATGGTT
>REEF01001093.1 GCA_007695205.1 Planctomycetaceae bacterium | reverse complement strand
TTGGCAATCCGTCCTACGAGGGAACTTTATACAACGTTGGGGTTGCATCTAATACTGGGCGGGTTCCTGGATCTTCGCCGGGGTTATATGGGGGTCGTCAATTTCGATCAGCCAGTCGTGAAGGACGCAGCGCAAGCGATTGAAGATTTCGCGATGTTGCGGATCGCCGGCCAGGTTCTCGAGATCCCAGGGGTCGTTCGACCAATCGTACAATTCAAATCGAGGCAGCTCTCCGGCGCCCTCCAAGCGGCCATTGTCGATCTCAGCCAACAGGCGATAGGCGTCGGGGTATCGCTCCCGGTTCTCCACGATGTGGCTGTAAACACGGTTGCGCCAGGGCTGCCAGCTTCGCAGGTCGTCGTTGACCGTCCGAGGCTTTGACCGGCCTTCCCGGTAGATCAACCGGTATCGTCCGTCGAAGACCATTCGCTCCTGCATGCCATCGTCCCGCGTTTGGGCGTTGTGCTGGATCTCGGCAAACACATAGTCGCGTCCGGTTGTTTCGCTCTGGCCTCGCAAAAATGGTAGAACCGAATGGCCGTGAGCCAGTTCCGGCTTGGGGCCGCCAACCATCTCGAGAATCGTGGGCATCAGATCCAGAAAGCTGATCAATTCGTTGGTTTCAACTCCGCTGCAGATTCCCGGTCCGGCGACTGCCAGGGGAACTCGCACGCCGAAATCATACAACGACATCTTCCCTCGGTGATAGGCGGGACCGTGATCCCCGGCAAAGAAGATGACCGTCTTGCCCGTCATGCCGGTTTCTTCCAACGCTTCCAATCCGAGCCCAATATTTCGGTCGGCAAGCTCGATGTTCGCCAGGTATTCCGCCCAGTCCTGCCGGCTGACCGCATCGTCGGGCAGCAACGGCGGGAGGCTCACTTCGTTCGGGTCGACCGATATGCTTCGCTGGTCGCTGTTGGGAAAGGGACGGTGCGGCTGGGGGATGTTGTAGAACAGGAAAAACGGCTGATCGCGATTTTGCGCCTCTCGGATGAACCGTTTCAGGTCATCTTTCGTGGGACTCCGCATCCACTGGTGGTACGGGAACTTTTCGTTTGGAAGCACATGAAGTTTGTGGGTGACCCCCAGGTAATACCCTTGTTCCCGAAGAATCTCGATCAGCGTCGGATATTGATCGGCAATGCGTAATCGATCGTATAACGGATGTCTGCGATCTGACGCCGTCACCGCCTCCGCCGGCTTGAAGAGGTTGATGGTGTTGGCACGGATTCCATTCGTCGTGGCCGACAGTCCAGTGAAGAGGTTGCCTTTGCTCGGAGAACAAACGGGATACTGCACAAAGGCCCGGTGGAAATACACCCCTTGCCGGGCGATGCGATCCATGTTCGGCGTGTCTAGCCCCTCCGTGCCGAGAAAACTCATGTGTGGGCTCTGGTCTTCCGTGAAAAAGAACAGAAGGTTCGGCCGGTCGTCCGCGACCACCACGCCGCGGCCACCCAGCATCAACCCCAGCACGCAGCAGAGTCGCAACCAACGCCCCTTCATGTTCGTATGCCGATCGCTCATTTTTGCTTCACCGGTGGATGATCCGCCCTTCTTTGCTTCCCTACTTACACCTCGTTCGCAGGGCTTATGTTTCCTGATCATGCCGACCGAACTTGGCACGACGATCCCGCTCATTAAGCTCTCGATTCTTCCACGTTCCCCCGCGCACCGGTTCACGTGCCTGTTCGACCAGGGCCTGCAGTCGGGCAAGCAACTCAGGCCGTACTTCGGCAAGATTGTTCGATTCACTGGGGTCCTTGGACACATCGTAAAGCTCCCACGAGGCCCCCCTCCGCGTCGGAAGGACCGCACGCCAGTTGCCTTGGCGAACCACCCTGCCGCGCCGAAATTCCCAATACAGGTAGTCGTGTTGGGCCTGCTCGCGTCCGGCCGCTTCCACGCCGATCAACTCGGGAACAAACGAAATCCCCGTCACACCCGAGGGCGTCTCGGCCCCTACCACCTCGGCGATCGTCGGCAGTACATCGGGGAAATAGCCAAGGAAATCACTGACGCTTCCGGGCTCGATTCGACCCGGCCAGACGGCAACGAAGGGAACTCGCAGAGCCCCTTGGTACAGATTGCCTTTGCCACCTCGATACTCCAGGTCGCTGTGCGGATCCTTGTTTCCACTGAAGAGGCCTCGCGGATTCTCCTTATCGGCAAAGCGGTCGTCCGCCCCATTGTCACCGCTGAAGAAGATAAGCGTATTCTCGGCCACCCCCTTTTCCTTTAGCAGTTCTCGGATCTCCCCCACGTGTCGATCCAGCATCGTCGTCATGGCTGCGTAAAGCCTCGCGTCCATTGGCCACGGCTTATCCTTATACTTTGCCCACGCCGGATCGCTCTCCGGAATCGCAAACGGTCCGTGCGGCGGCGTGTAGGGAAGATAGGCAAAAAAGGGCCGTTCCCCGGCATGCTCCCGGATGAAATCCATCGCGGCCTCATGGATCTCGTAATGCGCATAGGTTTCCCCGGAACGACGGAAGCCTACAATGTCATTTCCCTGCAATGGCACCTCTTCGCTGTTCCTGATCAGGTAGGGTGGGTAAAACGTGTGTGCGTGCACCTGGTGATAGTATCCGAAAAAGACATCAAAACCCTGCTTTTCAGGCACGCCGCTTGAGCCGCGTCCGCCGAGGCCCCATTTGCCGAAGCCGCCGGTGGCGTACCCTTCCCTTTTCAGGATCGAGGCAATGGTTTCCTCGTCCGCGCGAATTGGTGTATCGCCCTGGTTGTCTCGCATGGACGTACGTCCGAGGTGTCTGCCCGTCATCAATGTGGCGCGTGCTGGCGCACAGGCTGGCGCCCCGGACAGAAGATGCCGGAACACGATGCCTTCGGCCGCCATCTGGTCCAGGTTGGGCGTGTCGATGAGTTCGCCTCCCATGAAGCCCGGCTCAAAATAGGCGATTTCATCCGACAAAATGTAGATGACGTTGGGCTTATCCGAGTTCGCTTCCGCGACGCCACTGCCCAGGCCCAGCAGCACCAGTGTCAGCCAACTTGACATGCTCACCACTTTCGTCATTTTTGCTCCTCGCAAAGCGTCTGCATCCGCTGCTGCATCGTTTCAAGCACGTCAGCGTAGTTCGGGTCATCCACCAGGTTGTACTTCTCGGTCGGGTCCGCCTGCAGGTCGAAAAGCTGCTCGTAGTCCCAATCGGGCCAACGGACGTACTTCATGTCTTTCCGCACAAGGGCGCGCGAACCGGGGATGCGCTCCTTGCTCGCCATCGTCGGGTGTTCGTAAAGAAACTCGTCCCGCCACTCCGGCGTCCTGTCCGCCAGGTACAGCGGCGAGAGATCCTTTCCCTGCACCGATTCGGGAACGCTCAGCCCGACCGCCTTGATCACTGTCGGCGCGATGTCGATGTTCAGCGTGATCTCGTCGACCTTCACGCCCCGCCGGTCCGCCGGCAACCGCGGATCGTGCACGATCATCGGCACGCGAATCGACTCCTCGTACGGGTACCACTTCCCCGCCAGCAGCCGATCCCCTTGGAAGTAGCCGTTGTCACCGATGAACACGATCAGCGTATTCTCGTAGACGCCCTGGGACTTCAACTCATCCACCAACCGGCCGACCGCTTCGTCCATTTCCGTGATCAACCGGTAGTAGCGGGTCATGTAGTCCTGATATCGCTCCGGCGTGTCGAACCGCCAGTAGTAGCGGATGCGCGCCACGTTGTTTTTCTGCTGAAGGAACTCGGGCAGAGCCCTGAAATGCTCTTCACCTTTCGGCGTCGGCCTAATGCGCACGCCTTCGTAGAACTCGGCGCTCCAGTCTTGCGGCAGGTACTGTCTGGGGTGACCATCCTGGGCGTGCGGGGCGAAGTACGACACGCTTAGCAGAAACGGCTGATTCTTCGGCCGCTCGCGGAGAAACTCGATCGAATCCCGTGCGTTGCGTTCGGTGACGTGGATCCGCTGGCCGTCGGAATCCTGCATCCAGTGCTGGCGCTCGTACGAGCGGGCGAAGTCGAAATCCTCCTGCCGAACGTCTCCCACGCCATACTTGCCGACGAAGCCGGTCCAGTAGCCCGCCTGTCGCAGTACGGCGGGGTAGGTCTCGGAGAAGGCGTCCGGCTCGATCTTCCTGTTGAACCGCGTGATCCCGTGGCGCGATGTGAGCTGGCCGGTCAGGATCGACGCCCGGCTGCTCATGCAGATCGAGGTGGTCACGAACGCATCCGTGAAATGCACGCCCTGCTCCGCCAGCTTATCGAGTCGCGGCGTGCGGATCACGTCATTGCCCGCTGCCCCCAGCGAGTCCCAGCGTTGATCGTCCGAGACGAGCACGACGACGTTCATCGGCTCCTCGAGGGCATCCTGCCCGCGAGCCAAAGCCACGGCGGGCGTCAGCATCAACCAAGCCGCCAGCCCGCGGTGCCATCCACGTTCCTGACTCATGCAATGGCCCTCATCGTCAAACCGCCATTTCTTCTGGAACGGCTGCCCGGCTACGCCGCCGGATCTTTCACTGAGAGATAGAGTTTAAACCCCGAGTCGCGGGATGACAACCCGCCTGGCTATCTCGAAGCGTAAGATCGCTGCCATCAAAGCCGCCGCCCCCGCCGCCGCCCCCACCGCCGAGGAAGTCGTGTCCATGCCGCCAATGACTGCTGATCCCCTTTCGTTCGGTGCGCTAGAGTCTTCACCTGTAGGATGCGTGCACGGTGCGCGCATCTTTGTAGGTTGGGACTCCGTCCCGACCGGGTCGAGTCGGGTCGGGTCGGAGACCCAACCTACGTTGGTTGCGGCCGGAGACTGCGCTAGAGAAGGTCGAAGATCTGGCTGCTCAGCTCGGCGGAAGCAAGGAAGACAAGGCGTCGATCAGCCGCAGGGATCGGGCACGTCGAATCGACCGGCTTGACAACGGGTCGAATTCGTATCAGACTATGGAACCATCGGAGCGGCTTGTCAGGGGCGAGTCGCTGCGGATTCCGTACGAGCGGCTGAGTGGGCCGATCGAGCATGGCAAGACAACGATTACGAAAGGGAGCCAACCATGAAATGCTTCACGCTCACGTCGCTAACGCTTGCGTTGTTGCTGCTGACCTTGGCAGCCAACGCCGATGACCACCCGAAATTCCAGGCGATTTTCGATGGGGAGAGCCTCGACGGCTGGATCGGCCATGAAAAGTTCTGGCGCGTCGAAGACGGACACATCATTGGGCAGACCACCAAAGAAAACCCCACCCAGGGCAATACGTTCCTGATTTGGGACGAGGTCGAACCGAACGACTTCGAGTTGCGATTCCGCTATCGCATTGATAGCCAATGGGCGAACTCCGGCGTGCAGGTGCGTTCCGAGAACCTGGGCGATTACCGGGTAGGTGGCTACCAACCGGATATCGCCACGGAAGGTTGGATCACCGGCATCCACTTTGAAGAACGCGGCCGCGGCATTCTCGCCCGTCGCGGGGAAAAGGTCGTGCTGGCCGCCGACGGATCAAAGGAAGTCACCCGCTTCGCCAGCGAGGACGAGCTGGGCAAGAGAATCAACGCCCGCGATTGGAACGATTATCACGTGATTGCTCGCGGCGACACAATCATCACCAAGATAAACGGGGCGAAAATGCACGAAGTCGTGGACAACGCTCCACAGGCACGGCGGAGCGGCGTCATCGCGTTTCAATTGCACCAAGGCCCGCCAATGACGATTCGCTTTGCAGACATCAAGTTCAAACCATTACCCCAATAGATGCCTGACCCCGGCGACGCCAGCCATACCACGTCCAAGGTTTCCGCCGCGAAGCATTCGGTTCAGACGACCGTGACACCAGGTGCATCACGCATTTCAAAAAATGCCTGTCCTTTTCCCCGAAAAATGCCTGTCCTTTTCCCTCCGGCGAAGCGGTCGAAGAAGGATTCGGCCGGCTCGGGTGGCCGATCTGTCTTGCCTTGTTGGGCTCGTTCGACCAGCGCAATCCATTTGCTTTCCAGGAATTCGTTGCGCTGATCCGGCGTCAACAGCGACCAATACTCGAGGATTTCGGCTACTGTAAGCCGCTCCAGGAGCGGTGGCTTACACGCCATATTGACCTCTTGAACCAACAGCGGTTGAGGCGGATCATCATCGACTACCAATTCGACCAGGGAACTGGTCTTCAACCGATCTCGAATTGCCAACGTCGCGGAGCTATGCAATGGGCACCATCGGTCGAAGACAAGACGCTCGTATTCGAATAAAGTTGCACCATTTGCCAACACACGCGCCCACACCGGATTCTTTGATTTGACCTTCCAGAAGTATTCGAGCCGGTCCTGCTGCCAATCGAACCTCAGCACCAATTCGTGGCAGGCGATGCTGGCGGCCTGTTCTTCGGAGACATGGGGGATGAAGTTCGTGGGCGGCGATTTCAGCGGACTCAGCCACCATTGGGGCCGGCGTTTGCACGGCTGGTCCACAAGAATCGCGGTCTCGAAGTTGCCTCTTTTGCTGCCCGCATGAGCAGCACCGGTCAGATTGACCGAACCAATGATCTGGATGTCGCGCCATTCTTCTCTGGATCGTCCCGCTTGGAACAGGCGATACGCCTTGGCATGGACATTTCGATGCCTAGCCACGCCGGTCTTGCGATTCCAGCGGGTAAGTTCTTCCGGCAAGCAGGACCAAAGGATCGAATGCTCCTTCTCCAGCCGCAGTACGGCTTGAAAATAATCGGCGGAGCATCGGGCGGCGCCATCGTCGTCCCGGGGAAGGTAGATTCGCGACTCGACAGGCCTGAGCGTTTTCAGCAAAGTGCTCAGAGTCTGGGCGTCCGCCGTGTCCTCGAAAAACGGTGACACGATCTCCAAACAGCATTGGCCGGGCTGGATGCGGCCCTCGTCACTGACAAATTGGTCGAAGCGTTTCTGACCAACGTACAGCCTCGGCCGCAACCGACCTTTGTGCTTGAGGTACGCCGGACGTTCGACGCAGTGGCGCAAAAACTGGCGAATCGCTTGCAACGCGGGTTGGGGCGAGTTCGCGAATCTGCCGGGAAGCAGACGGTCCCATGACGACAAAAGCCCGGCTTGGCCAAGCAGATCCTGCCGGACGGCGTTGCTTTCTCCTGCCTGGATCTCCAACACCTGGGCGATTTCCACGTTTTCGTGCCAGCCGTTACGAGTCAAATTCGCTGACGTCGTGATCACGACAAGGCATTCTGCCGCGTCTTCGCCGATCGCTTCCTGCTCGTGCGGATTCTCCAACAACAATAGGATGTTCTTGGCGTGAAATACGCCTCGGGATGGCGCCACGGCGATGCGCTCGTAATCCAGTTGGGCGGACCCGTTAGCGGCTTTCAAGCCTCGCTGATCGAAAATTACGGCCAAGTGCTCGATTCCGGTCACGGCTTTGCCGACCTGCACCCTTTTGACGCTCGGCATGTTACTCCAGGCCACGTCGGGAAACAGGCACGGCAACACATTCAATTCAAAGAAATCGGGCTCGAACTCAAACGTCGCGAATAGGGCCACTTTGACTCGCCGCTGGCCGACCGCGGCCGCGACGGCATCGGCCAATACGACTTGATTTGGTAGCCCCGTGTCAATCCGCGCCATCTTCGCCGTCTCCCGCCAACCCGTAGTACACGCACGCACCCACGCGCTTCAGCGCATTGAGGAAGTAGGTGTGCCTCCACGGCTTCTGCAACCCATCTCTGCGTGGCAAACAACCACCTTCTTCACCGAACCGGACGTCCAAAGCCTCGTCCTTCAACACCATCCATGCGTTTCCGCCACGCTGGCGCATCACCATGGCGTTTTGCTCGATCAGCGTGCGGCAAGCCGCCTGGTAATCTCCGCGTGGTCACCTCGTACCAAGTGCGCGCCGTAGAACTCCACCTCGGCAAGGTTCAGTTCCGGCGCCAGGAATTTGGCAACCGCAGCGACGACAGGCGAATGAGCCAAGTCGAACCGCGTATCCCGGGCGATATGGCGGACCAGTTGCTTTTGGATCGAGGCATCGAGGCCCTGAAGTTGCCGCGTAACGAACTCTTTCGCCCTCTTCGACAACTGCCTGTCGTTCCGCGGGTCCAGCAATCCGCTCTTGTGCGCAGCCATGCGAAACATGCCGTACAGTCCGTACGTCTTCTGGTCGGACAAGATCAGCCATTCCCGTTTCTGCGAGAGCCAAAGTTTCCCCCGCTTCTGCCCGAATTCGCGGACATTCCGTCGAACCGCCCGGATACCGCGGATGTCGCCGCCAACCGCTTGCTCGTGATACGTCCAGAATCTCGCGTAGCCGGCCAATTGTTCGAAGCGCAGAAACGACGGCAAGAACTGCTCGTCCCGCTGCTCCGACAAATTGGCCGCCAGATTGGCAAAATGGAATCCGTACAGCAACGTACTGAACTGTCGCACCGAACGAGTCACCGTCGTTAGATTTCCGATGATTTCTCGACCCAGCCCTGTCCAGATGACCTCGAATCCAAGAGGGTCGCGCGAGCCCTTGATTCGAGCGTCCGGATCGAGTGCTGTGAAAAACGGCCTAAGATTCATGTCGCGCCACCAAGGCTTCGCTGGCGATCAAGCGAGCTTGCGTACACCAAATAGGCATGATCCCAAACCCCTACTTCACCGGCTGCACTTGGCAACCGTTAACAGGAAGGGCGAGCGGCATTAGCAAATCGACCAGTATGCGACCGCCTCGATCTGCGTCGACTTGGCCGAGACGCAGAAGACCGTTGCCAGCGCAAACCGCATTGTCGTGATTCGGGAGCCGAAGTCAACTCGCGAAAATCGAGCGTTGGACAATTTTTCCGCAACGGCAAAAAAACCGTGCTGCGGCGACTCGAAGACTCATTCGGAACGCGAGGGCTCCCGTTCCAGCGACGAGACGCATAAGTCTGACTCCGGCAGTTTGATTCTGGCGACGAAACGTCAAGACGCTACTCGCTTACAAGCAACTCGTGCTACGGGGGTTGCTGCGGTCGCTCGGATGTGCCACGGCTTTCGCGGGACGATTCGATCGGCGATCGCTCGGGGGGCGACGGAGGCTCCGCTTGGTCGCTTGCGACTTCTTCAAATATGACCTGTTCACGGACCACGTCGACACAACCGGCCAGCGACAGCAGTTCTTCGGGACGGCGGCCGTCCTGGATCTCTATGGTCAGCCGCCGTAAGGTGATGCCCGTCTGGTTTCTCGCCGCGAGCACGCGTCCCTGGCCGCCGGCCATGACGAAACGGCAATCCTCAGCCAACAGCGCGTGATTGCCGGGCGGCACCGACTGGCGACTGGGAATCGACAGGGCGATCCCGGCAATGCTGGGCCTCAGGAATTCACATTGCTGGACGCGAGTTCCGAAAGGAACAGGGCCTTCGATGCGGTCGTTCAGAAAAGCATGGACTCCGTAGGCGACGCCGTCAAAGACACAATCGCGGACCAAGCCCGGCGGGCGGAGCAGCAGGGCCGTCTTCAATTGAGTTCCGAACCGGCACCGCTGGACTTCGGCGTCCCGCACGGGACGCGGGAAGGCCAACGCGCCGGGCGACAGACCGGGAATCTGCCGGTCCAGCGTCACCCAAACCTCGCGGTACCGGACACGCCGGACATCCTGCACCACAGCGTAACTCAGGTGCCGCCGCCGGTCCCAATCGAACAGCGAGAGTTCCTGGCCGGGCTGGATCACCACGTCATTGTAGGCGATATCGCCGTGCGTCAGCCTAACGTCGCGCCCGCGGACTTCCACGACATGGTTCGAGGAGATCTTGATATGGATCGAATCGTCCATCAGCGCCTCGAATTCGCAGTCGATGACTCGCGGCATCGATGTCAGGCTCTTCAAGTGACAGCCGTCACTGTTGCCGGCGATCAGCCGGTCCGATCCGGGGCGGCGCCGCACGGCGCAACCGTCCAGCGTGATGTCCTCGCTGCCGTGGGCATTGAACGTCATGTTCGGCGCCGCATACGAGACGATCCGTTCCAACCGCACGCCCCAACTGAACGCGATGTTGATACTGGCCACCCCGGTTGCGACAAAGCGTCCTGCATCCGTCCGTTTCACCTGGGCGGGCGGATGCAACATCTTGATCCCCACGAAATCGCCCGGCCGAACGGCGGACAGCCTGCGCGTGACAAGTTCCCTGGAACCGTGGAAACGGGCTTCGAAGATACGGTTCTTCTGGCGGCGAACTTCCTCGAGCCGCAGCCAATCGTGCGTGAAACGCCCCGTCGCCCCGTCCAGAAATACACAGTCGGAAAACTTGAAATCCCGATACTGATCCGCACCGGCCTCGACCGGGTCGGCAAACCCGGCAGCCACGCGAAAGCGAACGGAGCCTTGTTCGGAATCGATGTCCAGCAGTTCCGCTTGGGTGAACGGCAACGGATCAAAGTCCAACACGAAATCCCGGACGACAAGATCGCGACAGTCGTACACGGCCAGGATTCGATTCGAGGGATGAGCCAGCAGCGTGGCGCCTTGGCCGCAGAGCGTGACGCCCTGCGCACCCTCGAGCAGCAAGGCCCCATACGCCTCGTCCCGCGGGCCCAACCGGTAGACTCTACCGGGTTCGAACACCACCCGGCTGCCCGGCCCCGCCGCGACCGCCGCCGAGAGTGCCCGTTGGATCGCATCCCGGTCGTCAGCACGCCCGTCGCCTGCCGCTCCGAAATGCGTCACCGCCAGAATCTTCGCATCCGGCGCCGAAGCCGACGCGGCCCCGTGTCGGATGCCCGTGACACCGCCAGCCAGCACGATCGCCCCCTGCATCGACGACCTGATCATACTCCGCCGCGTCCATCGTTCTGCCATCATGTCTGCTGGTCACTCCCGGGCCTCGCCGTTACCAGCGCCTGGTAGCCTTTGCGGAGGATGGCAAGATCGGAATCGACGCCCAGCAGGGTGAAGCCCAGCTTGTGGAACGTGTCGGTTTCTTCCGGGTTGCGAACGAGAATGCCGCACTGCTTGCCTGCGGCCGATGCTGCGGCCGCGACCTCGGCAAGGCAGCCTTGGTAGTCGCGCACGGCTTGTTCCGGGTGGGCGTTCAGGTCGAATTGCAAGTCGGCCGGGCCGACGAACAAGACATCGATCCCGTCGACCTGCGCAATGGCCCGGGCGTTCTCCACTCCTTCGGCGGTCTCGATTTGGGCCACGATCAGCGGCGGCACGAGGGCTGCAGCGTTTTCAAGAGGTCGGAGGCCATAGCCGCAGGCACGAACCGAGCGGGCGACTCCGCGCCGTCCGCGCGGCGGATAGTGCGCCGCGCGCACGCAGAGCTCGGCCTGGGCGACGGTGGAGACGTGCGGAACCATGATGCCGTCCGCGCCGCGGTCCAGCACACGCGCGATCAAGTCGGCATGGGGCGCGCCCACACGCACCACCGCGGCGGCATGCGAGCCCCGGATGGCCTGAAGCTGGCCGAGCAGCGCGTCTTCCGTACCACAGCCGTGTTCCAGATCGAACAGCAGCCAATCCAACCCGCTCTCGGCCGCCAGTTCGGCGATCACCGGCGAGCCGATCGATAGCCACGTGCCGATGTGGACCTTGTTTTCACGTAATCGAGCTGATGGTGTCATGGGCGTCTAGTTTCTCAATATCCCGGTCTTCTCGCAACCCCTCCAACGCGGCAACAAGCCTTGCATGGGTGAACGCTTGCAAGTCGGCTCCGACCGACCCGGTGTCGATCAGGAAGTTGAAAAGTTGAAAAAGACAGGTGAAAAAGTGAAAAGGACAGGGTGAAAAGGACAGGCATTTTTTGTCTTGGAATCTCGGCGGCCATGATCATGGGCTCCGCCCTGCGGGCTCGATGCAGGCCTGCTGAAAGCACGCCATCGGCACCCGAGCCGATGGAAGCACGTTCGGAAACCACCACGCGGCTCCTTCGAGGCGTAGGACGATCGCCGGCGGCATCCAAGATCGCGTCAGTGGCCGCCGTGAGGCCCGACGACCACGAACATCATGTTGCCTGCCTGCGTTACGAGTTTCAGCCGACTTGGCGACCTAGTTGCCCTGATATTTTCTGCAAGTCGAGCATGTACGAGAGTTGTCTGGTTCGTTAGTCAGGACACTCGCCGCTTACCGCGTTTATGGTACACTTGAATTACGGTTCCGGTTGACAAATGGTGTACGGCGGGAGAGCAGGATGGAAGACGAACA
>REEF01000578.1 GCA_007695205.1 Planctomycetaceae bacterium | reverse complement strand
CATGGTGAAGTTGACGGATGCGGATCAGTATGTTTCCGAACGCCAGGCGGGGCGCAACGATTCAAGTCCTAGAGAGCGTCGTTGGCCGCCGGTCTGGTTCTGCAGCAAAACCGCGAACGCGCCGGCGCCGATCGCTTGTTGGGGCCATAGGCGATAGCAGGGAAAATCCGCCAGATGGGATTGAAAGCCCGCCAGCTTTGCCACGGCGACGGAGCGGAAGTGGGGGACCTTTTTCATCAACCAAGCCACGTTGTTTTCGTTCTCCTTTCGAGCGTAAGTACAGGTCAGGTACGCCAGATAACCGCCCGGAGCGACAGTTCGAGAAGCACACGCCAGGATGCGCCGTTGCCGATTGGCATTGCGGTTGATCGTCGCGGGATGAAAGCAGCCGGGGGACGGTTTGCCGCGGGCGATCAGGGATTGGCCGGAACAAGGCGCGTCGACGATCACCAGATCGGCCGCTTCGGCACAGGCCTCGGCCAGGATCGAACTGTCCCGAGTCAGGACCACCGATGGCCGGATGCGGCATCGCCGGAGATTGGCGATCAAAGCCGCCGTCCGTTTGCCGATCACCTCGTTGGCCACCAGCACTTCGGGGTGAAACAGCCGCCAGGCGAAGACGCTTTTACCCCCCGGTGAAGCGCATAGGTCCAGCACCCGTTCCGGTCGTATTGTCATCGCCTCCAGCACGCAAGCCGCAAACACCGACGATACGTCCAGGCAGTAATAGGCCCCCTGTTGGTGCAGTTGGTGCCTCCCCGGTCGATGGTCAATGGAGACGCAATCCACAAACTCGGGTTGCCAAGAATGGGTTATCCGGGCCGGGAAGGGCATCGCCGTCGGTCGTTCCTCCAGCCATAGCACGGCCGTGTCGAATGTGGGAGGTTTGACCAGCGACTGTATGAACGCGTCGCCGTCTGCGGACGAGCCGAACAGGTCGGCTGCCAATTTTTTGACATGGTTCGAAGCGAAAAACATTGACCAAGCCTCGGGTTTCCTTTATCTTGGTGCGATTGTAGCTTCCCTCCCTCGCAAAATCATCGCGTCGAAAGGCTCGGAATCATCATGAGTATTGACGAAGGTGCCGGGCTGGACTTAGCGACCCTTCGCGGCCGTGACTATCCCACGATTCGCCAGTTTACCGTCTTTCTGGAGAATCGGGTGGGTCAACTACTGGAAGTGGTGCGACGTTTCGAAGGCAGTCAAGTCCGGATTGTCGGTCTAGCCATCAACGATGCCACGGAATGCGCCATCGTCCGGTTTATTTTAAGCCACCCCGAACAGGGCCGTGAAATTTTGGAACGTGCGGGGCTGTCGATCATCGAAACCGATCTGGTCTGTGTGGAATTGCCCTCCAACCCGCAACCGCTGCTGCAAATCTGCTCGGCGCTGATCCAAGCCGAGATCAATATCGTACAAACCTATCCGCTGATCGCTCATCCCCACCAGCAACCGGTTCTAGCGCTGATGGTCGACAACATCGAATTGGCTCTCGAAACGCTGAACAGCAAACGATTCGTGCTGATCAGCGAAGTCGATCTGGCAGAACGTAGCGAGGAGTAACGGCAGACAATCATGACGATCCAAGTTGTTTGTCCAGGCTGCAAGAAGCGGTTCTCGGTCGATGATAAATTTGCCGGCAAGCAGGGGCCATGCCCCAAGTGTAAGACGGTCATCAAAGTCCCAGACAAGACCGACGATGTCGTCGTTCACGAGCCGGAGGGTTTCGGGCCCAAGGACAAGAAGGGGCGAGCCGTTCTGAAGCCGATCGAGCGGACGGAAACGAAGTTTTCCCCGGTCATCGCGGGAGTCGCTGCAGGGTCCAGTTTGTTGGTGTTGCTGATCGCTGTCCTGTTTCGAGGCCAGGCGCCGACAGGGTTGTTGGTCCTCGGCGCGATTTTGCTGGCTCCACCATTGGTTTGGGCCGGTTACGCGTTTTTGCGTGACGAGGAGTACGAACCGTTCGTAGACCGCGAATTGTGGATCCGTGTCGGTGCTTGTTCGCTGGTCTATGCCCTGCTGTGGGGGTTGGTGCCATTGATCGCCGGTTACGGCCTGCAACTGGACCAGTTGGAGCTGGTCCACATGGCTTTTTTGGCGCCCGTGTTGATCGGATTGGGCGCGTTCACGGCCTACGCCAGCCTGGACTTCGATTTTGGGATGGGCGCGATGCATTACGGCCTGTACCTTTCGGTGACCGTGCTGCTGCGTCTGGTGCTGGGGCTGACACCCCTGTAGGCCTCGTCGGGCAGTGAAATCAGAGGGGGATGGCCAGGTTCGAGAAATGGCCTACTCGTCGCGCTTCGATTCTGCGATACTCCGGAGTGAAGGGATGCACGGATGAAGATCTTTTTTTCGGTCGGAGAACCGAGTGGCGATCTGCATGGAGCCAATTTGATCCGCCGACTGCAGGAGCAGGCCCCCCACGTTCAATGCACCGGGTTTGGTGGCCCTCGCATGGCGGCGGCCGGCTGTCATCTGCTGGCCGATCTGACCGAGCTGGCCATCATGTGGTTCCTTCGCGTTCTCTTGAACTTGCATCGCTTTTGGTTCTACTATCGGATGGCCAAGCGATGCTTTCGAGATCATCGGCCCGACGCCGTCGTGCTGATCGATTATCCGGGCTTTAACTGGTGGATCGCTCGAGCAGCGAAACGTCATCAGATCCCCGTCTTCTACTATGGCGTTCCGCAGATGTGGGCTTGGGCACCGTGGCGAGTCCGGAAGATGCAGCGTCTGGTGGATCACGTCTTGTGCAAACTGCCCTTCGAAGCCCAATGGTTTCAGCAACGCGGTTGCCAAGCGACCTATGTCGGCCACCCGTACTTTGACCAGTTAGCCGAGCAGGTGTTGGACCAGGCGTTTGTGTCTGAGTTGGATCGTGGGTCCGGGCCACTGATCACCATCCTGCCCGGCTCGCGCACTCAAGAAGTGCTGGGCAACCTGCCTTGGTTTTTGAAAACGGCCGGACTGATCCAGCGCCGTGTTCCAGAAGCTCGCTTTGCCATCGCCAGCTTCAACGAACGCCAAGCCGAAATCGCTTGTCGGATGGTGGTCGATTCGACGCTGGACGCAGAAGTTTTCGTGGGTCGCACTGCGGAATTGATCCAGGCGAGCGAATGTTGCCTGGCCTGTTCCGGATCGGTTTCCTTGGAATTGTTGTTCTACACCAAACCCTCGTTGATTCTGTATTGGACCAAGCGGTTCGGGTTGAACGTCGCCACGCGATGGTTCATCAAGGTCCGCTTTATCACGCTGGTAAATCTGCTGGCAGCTCGCGATCCGTTCCTCTCACCGGGACAACGCTACGACCAGACAGAGGCCAGTGCAGACAACGTGCCCTTGCCCGAGTATCTCACCTGCGACGACCCGTCGCGAGCCATGGCGGATCGAATCGTCCAGTGGTTGAACGACGACATGGTCTACCAACGTCGTCGGAAACAATTGCTGGACCTGAAACGTCAGCACGTCGACACGGGCGCTTCGCGCACCGCCGCGGCCTACCTGCTGCGTGTCCTCCACGGCCCAACCACGATCCCCGGTCCCAACGCAGAACCGCAGACCGATCCCCGCTGCGACAGGCGATCTGCGTAAACCCCCATGTTGCATAAAAGCCCCTCGCAGGACGGATTGCCAATCCGTCCCACTTACCTGCCTACCAAGGGGTGATAAGCACCCGGCCAGTTATTTCTTGGTGGAATCGGGCGGAAGGGGTCGGGAGTCGTTTTCGGATGAGCCGCTTCCCATGTAGTAGACCAGGGGTAGCGCGTCTTCACCTTCGGATGATTTGCCAAGTCGGCGTCATCCCTGGCCGAGCGGCTGACGATGTGCTTGCCTGATCCCCAAACGACTCTCACTCCGGTCCCTTTTTTGTTTTCCTGGGGCTAAACTGCTTGAATTCTCCAGTTTGACGGTTATGCTGGTTAGTTGCGATGGGAAGTTTTGTTTGTTGCAACAAAACCAAACTGAACGAAGGAGAACGACAAGATGTTCCACAAAAAGCTTGCAGTGGCGATCCTGCTGGCCGCGTTGATGTCCTCCGTGGCGGCGGATCGGTCGGATGCCCGATGGCATACCTGGGGTTATGGTTACCACCCCTACGCGGTTTCCTACCGAGCCGTTTACCCGACCGTGGTGGTTCGGCCTACCTATCATGCATGGGCCTATCGGCCTGTGCTGGGTCACCGCTGGGGCCGTTGGGGTCGTTGGGGCCATTGGGGCCATTGGCGTCACAGCTACTATGTGCCCGCTTATTCTTGGTACGGCAGTTCGTGCTGGTGGTCGGGATGCGGGGTTCCGCACTGCTACTCTGTCCCCCACTGCTACACGGTGACACCACATTGTTGCGAGGGTGTGGTTGTCGAATCGCAGAAGCCGGTCATTCCGTCGGAGTACGACGATCCGACTCCGGCCGACGACCCGCCCTCGCTTCCACCGTCGGAAATGCCGCCTGCGGATGATCCGGCACCAGTGCCGCCCGCGCCTGACGTTGGGCTGCCAGAACTGCCCGAAACACCGATGCCCGCCGATCCGGAACTGCCCGACTTGCCGGTACCGCCACAGCCCGACCCGGTTGTGCCTGATTCCCTGTTGCCACTGCTGCCCGGCGATCAGTCGATGCATGAACCGGCGTTAGGCAGCGCGACCTTGGCGGTTCGAGTGCCCCACAATGCGCGGGTCTACATCAACGATCGTCCGACCCGGACGACGGGAACTTACCGCCAGTACATCTCGCGTGGTTTGGTTCCTGGCAGCGACTACACGTACGAGGTTCGCGTCGACGTGGTGCGTGACGGCCGTACGATCAGCGACGTCCGCACCGCGAACCTTCGCGCCGGCGGTTCCCAAGAACTGGCGTTCCGCATGGACCGTCAACCGGCAACGATCGCCGCTGGAGATCCCGCAGCCACATCGCTGACGTTGCACGTTCCCGAATCGGCTCGAGTCACCTTGGAAGGGCAATCGACCGAGGTGACGGGAGAGTTGCGAAGGTTCGTAACACGTGAGTTGAACGAAGGCCAACGTTGGGAAGATTATCAAGTGGTGGTGGAATTCGAGCAGGATGGACAGGTGCAGACCAGCGTCAAGACGATTGATCTGGTCGCTGGTGGCGATCACCAATTGTCGTTTGATTTCCTGCCGCCGCGTGTTGCATCACGGTGACGGAGGCCCTTTACGGTGTGAAGTCCATGCCGTACAGCGAACTCGAACCACGGCTGGTGCCCGCATAGAACACCAGCATCCAGCGACCATCGCCGATGGGCGTCATCCACGGGTACGACCAGTCCGACAGATTGGCCGCACCAGCGGGGATGGCCGCCAATCGGCCTTGGCGTTTCCAGTCCAGGCGTTCGACGTCAGCGGCCCAGAGATCCGCGCGGCCACGGGTTTGATCGTGGTCGCCGCGAATCGATTGGATGGCGTACAACCGCGTAGCGTCCGTGGCGTCGACGGTGATGAACGGGCTGGGCTGGCGGCCCGGCAACCCATCGGGGATCGCCAACGTGGATGGTTCGATTCGCCAGGTTTTTCCCAGATCGTCGGAAACCGCCTGGTCGTAACGCCGCGTATCGGCATCGCGTGCCAGGCGAAGCAAACCGACCAATCGCCCTTGGGCAAACGTGAACGCGGGCTCGAAATACGCGTCTTGGGTCACTACCTGCGGCGGTCCCCAGCTCTGACCATGGTCATCGGAGACCGACATCCAGATCCCGGAGCTCGGTTCGCTCGGTCGCCGGTAGTGACCGAAGACAACCAGTCCCAGTTCCGGCACTTGCAGGATGTGCCCATAGACGGAACCGGTCTTATTTTCGGCCAGTGCCGCAGTATCGATCCGATGCCAAGTCTTGCCGTCATCGATGCTACGCCATCCCAGGATCGTGTTTTGCTGGTCGCCCGAATAGGCCATCGCCAGCAGCACCACCGCACCGTCGCCGGCCAACCCCAGGGCCATGTTGCCGCAGTCCCGGTAACGGTGATCGTCGTCGGGAAAATATGCCAGCACGTGGGGCGAACTAAAGCTGGTTGCCCCGTCGGTGGAAATCGAGATCGCCGGGCCCGATCCGCCGATGTTGTGACCGACGCCGGCACTGTATGCCAGGACCAGGGTGCCGCCGGGGGTGGCGACGATCTTGGGCCAGGAAAGATGAGCGATGGCCGATGCGGTGGGAGCCGGAACCAGCAGGCGCGGCTGGCCGTAATCACCGCCCAGCGGTTGAGGGTCTGCGGCGACGACGGCCAAGTTCCAACATAAGGCCCAATGAACGAAAGTCATGATAATCCATCCCCCTTGATTACAGTAAAAATCCCCTGCCTCGGCAAACCAAGTACAACTGCAGGTGCTCGTGACGTATTTCCCGAGGCAACTGCTGCAGCAACGGACGCAGCCGTGTCGGCGGCTGATCGCCCACCACCCGATCCAACGCTTCCAATTGGTCGGGCCCCAAAATCCAGGTAGCGTCGACCGGCAACTCCTCCTCGACCGCCTGCAACAGATGAGCCACCAGTTGCTGGTCGTCCAGTTGACGGATCTGCTGGCACTCGTCCGCCGTAAACCCATCGTGCAACAAACGCCAAGTCCAATAATAGCTCGGCTTCACCGCGTTCTGTTGGCCGAGATCGGCCGATCGCGCAGGATGGTTCCCTGTCGCGAGGGCCGCCTGGACTTCGGCCGCCTGGACTTCGGCCGCCTGGACTTCGGCCGCCTGGACTTCGGCCACTTGGACTTCGGCCACTTGGACTTCGGCCATTTGGACGTCGGCTGCTTGATACGCGGGGTCCGTCTCGCGGATCGAATCCGGTCGTATCCGCTTTGGTGGCGACGGTGATGCAGGCTCGGATGGCTGCTGGCCGGTCGCGGCGCGATGATCTGCGATGATCTCCAGAACCTGCTCGCCGTAGGAATGCGCGAACGCCTGACCGACGCCCTTGATGTCCAACAACTGGACCAGATCCTTAGGCATCAGCGCGGCAAGCCGTCTCAAGACCGCGTTGGTGGTAACGCAATAGGCCGGCCAACCGGCTGCTGCGGCCGTTTGCCGCCGCCACTCGCGCAGCGTTTGTTCCAGTTGCGGATCGGCGTCCGGTTCGTTTGACTCCACGTCGTCGGTCAAATCCGTTCCGGCCTTGGAAGCCTGACCATCGGCCGCTTTCTTGGACAATCGGCGAGCCACCTGGACCGACAGCGAAAACGATTCCGGCAGCGGGGCCTGGCCTCGCATCACCTGATGGCCCAGATCCGTCAATCGCAGCACGGGCCGATTCCGCTCGACATCCGTCTGGTCCAACATTCCGGCGGCCAGGACGGCGTCGATCAACTCGGTCACCTCTGGCAACGTCAGATGCGCCAGCAGCCCGAAGGTGCTCAACTGGTCCAGACGGAATCGGAGGACCTTCGAGGCTTGTGAACCGCTCAGCATCTGCGCGATGATTCCCTTCCCGAAACGCTCTTGAGCTCGGGCGACGCCACTTAACACCATCCGCACGGCTTGGGTCACTTCGGTATGATCTGTGCCAGCCGCTAAGGGCTGAGAGCCAGCCGTTGTCGATTGCCGATGGCCGCAGTTGTCGCACCGGCGGCAGTCACGGGCGTCGGGGTCCCCAAAATAGTCCAAGATCACGCGCTGGCGGCAATGGCGGGCTCGAGCGAACCGGATGACGTGTTCCAACTTGTCGTACTCCGCCTGCCGGCGCGTTGCCAGTTCGTCGAAATCGATCTCCAACTGGTCGAACGGCTTATCCCGATTCAGCAGATGGATGGCTCGACCTCGAAAGGCGGGTACGTAATCAAAGGCCTGCAGCCGATTGAGTTCTCGTAAGGCGCGCAGCACCGAATCGCGGTCCAACGACAAGGCCGCAGCCACTCGCTGCGGATGAAAATAGACCCGGTCCCGGCGCCGATCGTCCACTTCCTGCTCGATCGCTCGCAACACGCGGCGCTGGACCCGCGCTTCCTTGGGCAGCAGGTCGACCAGCGTGGGCAGGTCGCTGTCCAGACGGATCGAGGCTCGGTTCTCGCCCGTATCCAGACGCTCCAGGGCTCCCGCTTTTTCCAGCAACCGCTCGCACGCTCCGACGCCTTCGGCGCCAACTGGCAATGCCAGACGCTCTTTCAGATCCTCCAAAGTGATCTCGATCGGATCCTGTTCCAAAGTGCGCAAGTACTCGTAGACCGCTTGGACCGTTTCGCGAGACGGGTAGGCGTTTTCGATGAAGAATTCCTGGATGTACCGGTCCTGGTAGGTGTACAGCAGCAAGCAGCGTGATGGTTGGCCGTCGCGGCCCGCGCGCCCGGCTTCTTGATAGTATGCCTCCAGGCTGCCCGGCATGTTGTAATGCACGACGAAGCGCAGATCCGATTTGTCGATGCCCATGCCGAAGGCGTTGGTCGCCGCGACGATCTGCAACCGATCCGCCATAAAGTCCTCCTGGACTTGACGCCGTTCTTCGGGCAGCATCCCCGCGTGGTACGTGCCCACGGTCCGCCGCAACGACGTCGCGATCAACTGCCGGATCTCTTCGCACCGTTTGCGCGACGATGCGTAGATGATTCCCGACCCGGGCTCTTCGCGCAGGAATTCCAACAAACGTTGGTCCTTTTCGCGCCCGTTGCTGATGTCCTGCACCTCGAATCGCAGATTTTCCCGCGCGAACCCGGATACGAAGATACGCGGGTCACGCAACTGCAACATCTGGACGATGTCCTCGCGGACATGCGGGGTCGCCGTCGCGGTCAAGGCGATCGTCTGCGGATTGCCCAACCGCTGACGAAAACGACCCAAACGAGCATAATCGGGTCGGAAGTCATGCCCCCATTCGCTGACGCAATGCGCTTCGTCCACCGCCAGCAACTGCACGCTCGATCCGCGAATCGCTTCCAAAAACCGCTGGTTCCGCAGACGCTCGGGCGCCACGTAGACCAGATCGAATTCGCCGCGAGCCAGTCGCTCCAGACGATCCTGATGCTCGGGCATCGATAACGAACTGTTGATACACGAGGCGCGAATGCCCAACGCTGCCATGCCGTCGACCTGGTCCTTCATCAACGCGATCAACGGCGAAATGACCAGGGTGATGCCCTGCCGAGCGATCGAGGGTAACTGGTAGCACAGGCTCTTACCGCCGCCGGTCGGCATGATGCACAAGCAGTCGTCGCCAGCCAGCACGGCCGAAATCACCTCGCACTGCCCCGCCCGAAACGAAGACAGACCAAAGCGACTTAAGCAGCTTGCCAGGTCCAAATGAGTAGAATCGGACATGCGTCGTCGTGGAGTTCGAAATCATCAAATCAGCCGATGCACCTGCCGCTCAGGGCACAGACGATCACTATTATAACGTCATCATGCATTCAGAAACCCCAGGAAGCAATCAGTGTCGAATGATCTTGCGCATCAACTGGATGCCCACCAGTCCCAACACCAAATTCCCGATCCACACTGAATAAGGGGGGATAGCACCCACTTTAGCATAGTCCACACCTAAAACTAAAAGGGGGTAATAGACTAGCAGAATTGGCAGGAAGACGACCGCGAACGTGGTCCACAGATCCGAGTTTCGCATTTGGATGGCCAGCGGAACGCCGACCAACACGAAGAACAGGCAACTGAAGCCGTTGGCCCAGCGGCGCCAAGGTTCGGTCCTCAGTCGATGCACGCGTTCATCCGCGTCCTGGATCTCGCGATGCCGTGATTCCCACTCTGAACTGGACAGGCTGGCAAAGTCGCCGATCAGCAGTGCGTAGGATGCTTCCACGGCGTAACGCTGCCGCAATTGGTCCAACGCCTGCTGCTGCCGCTGGATCTCGATGCCCATGAATCGCATGGGGAGATGAGCCAAATTGGTCATCGAGCCGGCTCGATGCCGCGCTTCATTCAAGGGGATCTCGTGGTGGATCGTGTTGGGAAAGACCATCGTGACCTGATCGCCCATCGTGACTTCGCCGTCGGTCATCTGGATATTCAGTGTTCCTTGTTGAGCATTCAAGCTCAGTTCGGCCTCTTGGGCGGTCAGGACGATGGGCGGTTTGTCGTTGTCGGAGTGAAAGCTGATCATCGGCTGGATCAAGCGGCGCTGGTCCACCTGCTTGACACTCACGGAAAACCGACGCGTTCGATAAGCGCCCTGGTTGCGAAGCATGCCATAGATGATCTGTTCGACGGAATGCAGCACCACGCGCTGCATGCCATGGCGCCCCCAAGACACCGCCAGATCGTTTAGCCAGACGGCGACCAGACTGATCAGAAAGGCCAAGATCAAGGCGGGAGCGACGACTTTCATGGGCGAAATCCCCAGCGACTTCAACGCCACGATCTCGTTGTCGGCAGCCATCCGCCCAAAGACGCTGCAGGCAGCGAACAGCATGGTGCCGGGGATCGCGAAACGCAAGGCGTTCGGCACCGCGTACGGGACCAGTTTCAGGATCGGCTCCGGCCCCAGTCCCTGACGAACCGCCTCCTGCCCCACGCCGACAATCAACATCAAGACCGTCATCCCGCCCAAGGTGATCAGGAACACCTTGAGCAATTCGCGCAGAACGTACGAGAAGATGATCCACATAGTCGACGAAGTCCTGATCCGCACACCGCTAGCAGCCCGCGTGCTTCTTGCCCTGACCGGCAGACCACGCGCGCCATCGATGCGGGACTGTACCAAGTCTGCTGTTTCTGGGAAACACAGCTTTCTGCCGTTTGAAAATATTACTCATTTCACCCGTTGCGACCGGAAGAATCGCGCCAGGCAGAATTTCTGGCATTTTCGTAAGTCATGGCCCCAAAACGAGTTGTATTACGGGACCTGACCGCGGCGATGATCAAGGCCAAGCAATGGCATCCAGTTTGCTCTTTCTCGCCATGTGCTCAAACGGATCGAACGCCAGCAACAGCTTCGATCGGCATTCGACTGGTTTTTACAAGGACTATAAGGATCATGGACCGAACCCCTACACGAAGCCCGATGTCGCCCGAGACCGAAGAACAGATCCTCGAACGTATCGTCGACGCGATGCTGGGCGTCCAAGACGATTTGCAGCAGGCCGACGACGCTCAATGGTCGCGTATCCTGAAAGAAGCCTGTCAACGCGAAAAGGCTGGAGGCCCAACCAATACCACAGGCTTGGCCCATGCACAGCCCGCTTGGCCTTCGATCGATAACCGAGTATCCTGCACATGCAAGCCGACGATTGCCGGATCGAGCATTGGTCGATCCCGCCGATCACGCAGGTATCGAGTCGATGAGGCCCATCATGCGTCCCTGGATCTTGGCTGAAACCAATTATGCGTACACTCGCGAGCACCACTACCAGGTGGCCGTGCTGCCGCTGGGAGCCACCGAGCCGCATAATCTGCATCTGCCGTACGGGACGGATACGTTCGAGGCCGATTGCATCGGTTCGCATCTGTGCGAGGCCGCCCATCGGCGTGGGGCGCACGTCGTCTTGTTGCCCACGATCCCGTACGGAACCCAGACGAACATGCGCCAGTTTCCCCTGGCCCTGAATCTGAATCCGTCCACGCTGCAACAGGTGATCACCGATCTGATCGAATCGTTGACCAACAGCGGCATCCAAAAGATCCTGCTGTTGAACAGCCATGGCGGAAACGAATTGAAACCGATCCTGCGCCAGTTGCTGGGCAAGACGACGGCGCATGTGTTCCTGTGCAACTGGTTCCAGGCGCTGACGGACCAGTATGCACAGATCTTCGATCAACCGGAAGATCATGCGGGCGAAATGGAAACGTCCCTGGCGCTGGCCTACTTCCCTCACCTGGTCGCACGCCACGCGGACGGCACGCTGGCCGCCGACGACGGCCAAACTCGCCCCAGCCGCTTCCAGGCGGTCAATCAAGGCTGGGTCTCGATCGCACGCCCCTGGCATCTGCTGACCACCAACACCGGATCAGGAAACCCGCATGCGGCGGACGCTGAGAAAGGTCGACGGGCGATGGAGGTGCTGGTCGATCGCATCGCGACGTTCCTGGTCGAATTATCCGAGGCCCAGATCGACGAGCGTTTTCCTTTCTAAGCACCCGGCCAGGAGTTTTTTTGTCAATCAAGGTAGTCCTGCATGGATGACGCGGGCGGGGTCGGGAGTCGTTTTCGGCCAACGACCAAACCTATGGAAACGACCATGCCCGAAA
>REEF01000300.1 GCA_007695205.1 Planctomycetaceae bacterium | reverse complement strand
ATCAATACTCTTCCGGCAACAGGATTGTCGTTGCGGCCCGTTGCCCGTCGTCCTCATCAACATTCACATTGGGCAGATCGGCGGGGTTGATGGCTCCGTTGTGCAGTGCCGTGGCGACGAGCGCCGCCGAAAAACCTGCCGTGGCCAAGGTCTTCAAATCGTTCGTGTGCCGGATTCCGCCGCCGCCGATCAGTTCCAGTTCGGGACAATCGGTTCGCAATCGACGGGCCAACGGTAAAGACTGGGGACCGTTGCACGTGCCCACGGTCGCCAGATCCAGCAGGATCATCCGCCGCACGCCCAGTGCGAATGCCTCTTGAGCGATCACCCCAGGTGACCGACGCTGCCACGGCCCCTCCCTTGAGATAGGATGACCGCCCCGCAAGTCCAGGCTAAAAATGCATCGCATGGGACCCCATTGCGCCAAGGTTGCTGACAAAAGCTCGTGGCTGGTCAGGGATTCCAGTCCCACGATGATTGCGTCCAGTTCCACCCCACGTTCGTGGCCATCAGCCAGCTCTTGCAGCCGCTCGGTGTCCGCCACACCGGCATCCAGCCAGATCCGCAGCCCCGATTCGGCGATCTCATGCAGCGATTTCCAATCGGGACGTTGCCCGGCGATCGCGTCCAGATCGGCGACATAGATGTGCCGGAAGGCCCCGGTATCTGCAAAGGCTCGGGCAACCTCGGACGGTCGCGCGCTGCCGGCCAACACGCTGCGAATCGGCCGATAAAGGGCTCGATCACCCCCCACGCCGTGAACTACCAGACCGCTCTTTAGATCGATAACGGGGACGGTTTCCATTCGCTAGCACCGTCTTTTTCCAAAAAAACACTCAAGTTTTCTGCCGAAACGCCGTCGACTTTGCCGATCATGTCAAGTGTAACGATTGCGCAGGGTGGGCAGGAAGTTTTGGCCGTCGGTTCACACGTTGGCCCGTGGAAAAACTCATCTCAAAGGATATCGCTGATGGTTCGATCTTCTTCCTTCTTCCGATTCCGGGCCCCTACGGCACGATTCGTTCTAGTACTGGTCCTTTGGGCGGTGGGCGGATGCTCGGCGCTTCAACTGGACCGCTCGAACAACGATTTGAGCTTTGAAGATGTTGCGGGCGGGGCTTCCTCGCAAGCCAACTCGCCGGTGGGGACCGTCAAAATCGAGATACGAGCAGCCGGTCGATCTCCCGAGGTCCGTGAGCTACCGATCCGCGACGGCATGTTCATCGACGATGCCTTGACCGACAGCGGGCTGAAAAGTCGATTCCGCCGAATGGAACTCTCTCTGCTGCGTTACAACGAACATGGCTTGGCAAAGATGGATTCCAGATACGAGCACAAGATGGGCAAGGTCCATCCGCGTTTTGATTATGGTTTGCGTCCCGGCGACCACTTGTTGGTGACCGAAGATACCTCCACCATGTTGCACGATATGTTGAACGGTTTATCGCCCATCCCCGGTGCGATGGCGCGATGAGCCATATCCCGGCAACGGGCGTCCCGGCGCAATAAACCGTCTGCTGTCATGGCTCTTGCAACGCCCGCAACTACCGCTTGCGGTGTCGAATTTTGGCTCGCATGCGGCGTTTCTTGCGTCCTATTTTTCGACGCCCTTTACCCGTCTTCTTCGTCCCCACTGGCTCAACTCCATCGATGTAAAGCAGATTTGTTTCGAACCCCAGACGCTCTTCGCGAGAGGGAAAACGGCCCAATATAGCAACCCGATTGCCATCTGACCAGCCGTCGCCCGGTTCGCGCGATGCGGATTTCAGGAGGGGATGGTCGGTTCCTTCCCTGTTGTCGATCAAACATACCCTTGTACGGTCGGTTTGATGATGATTTCCGGCACGTGTGCTCGAGGTGGTAGGGCGGCGATCGCGACCACCAGACCACCGACATCCTCTGGCTGAACCATGGCTGCTTTCTGTTGCTCGCTGACCGGCACGGGGCGATTCTCCAGAATCGGGGTATTGACTTCGCCGGGGTATACATTCGTGACTCGGACTCCGTCCGATGCGACTTCGTTGCCGATCGCCGTGCCCAGGGCGGTCATCGCGAATTTCGAGGCGCAGTAGGCAACCCCGCCCAACTGGATGGCCCTTTTTCCAGCGATCGACGAGATGTTGATGATCAGCCCATCGCGGCGAGCTCGCATCTCGGGCAGCACTTGAGCGATGCAGTTGTAGGCTCCGGTCGCGTTGACGGCCAGCACCTGATCCCATTGTTCGGCGGTCATGGTGGCCATCGTGCGCGTCTTGATATTGGTGCCGGCCGAGATGACCAGAATATCGATCTGCGACAGTTCGCGGCGTGCGTCGTCGAACAGTTGGCGAACGCTACCACGATCGGTGACATCGACGACGTGTGTCAGCAATGGGGGTTTGCCCTGCCACGCCGCTGCCGTCTCGTTCAATCGGGGCTCGCCACGCCCCGCGATCAGGGTGCGACACCCTTCGGCAACCAGCGCCAGAGCGATCCCCGCACCGATGCCTGATCCACCGCCGATCACCACCGCTGTTTTTCCTTCGAGTTTCATGATGTCTTTCGCCTTGTTGTTATCCGTTTTCAGGTTCGCTTTGTTTGTATCGTCTTATCTGCAAACGGTACAAGTGGGGTGAAGCTTGCGTCCGAGGCCGGATTGACGAATAATCGAAGCATGTCCACGGCTTTGAACCAACTCGATACGACGATCCAAGTCGTCACGCCGGAAAATATCGCCTTCGATTATCGCGTGGCGGGTCCGTTCCGACGGCTGCCCGCATTTCTGCTGGATCTGGCCATACGAATCGGCGCGTTCATTTTGATCGTCTTCATCATCAACTTTTTTACCGGTGCCGGCGGCGGCGGGCTGGCGGTCGCGGTGATCTTGATCGGATGGTTTGTGAGCGAGTGGTTTTATGGGGGGCTGTTCGAGGCGTATTGGAACGGTCAGACCCCGGGAAAACGGATGATGGGATTGCGTGTGTTGACCACCGACGGCCAGCCGATCAACGGGCTGCAGGCGGTGATGCGCAACGTGTTCCGCACGGCCGACATGTACCCGATGCTGTCGCTGCAGATCTTGGGTGACGTGCCGCCCGCGTACATCTTCCCGACTTTTTTTGTCGGTTTGGCGGTGATGGCTTGTAATCGCCGGTTTCAGCGGGTGGGTGATCTGGTATGCGGCACGCTGGTGGTGATCGAAGAAAAGCCTTGGTTGACCGAGGTCGCGAAGGTCGAAGACCCGCGAACTGCTCAATTGGCGGAACTGCTGCCCGCGGATTTTCGAGTCAGTCGCAGTATGGCTCAGACGTTGTCGTCCTATGCCGAGCGACGTCGTTACTTCACACCCGCGCGGCGGCGCGAGATCGCTGGGCATCTGGGTGAACCGTTGCTGCGGCGATTCGGCTTGCCTGCTGACACCAGCTACGACTTGTTGCTGTGTGCGCTATACTACCGCACGTTTATCTCGGACCGCCCGGAAGAATCCCCACGTCGGGAAGTTCCTCGACATCATGACTTGGCAGCGGAATCGAATGCTTCTGAGGGGAGCGACCCATGAAAGTTGTCGAATTATTAGAATCGCGGCGCCGGCACTGGAAGACGTTGGAGCAGATGATCGACCGTGTGCAAAGCCGTCGGCGCAACCGTTTGCCGCCGGACGACTTGGTAAAATTCGCCGATTTGTACCGGGCCGCTTGTGCGGACCTGGCGTTGGCGGATGCGTATCAGTTGCCCCCTAGCACGACCCTGTATCTTCACCGTCTGGTGGGTCGAGCTCACAATCAGTTGTACCGTTCGCACAAGTTCGACTTCCGGCTCTGGGGCAAGATCCTGTTGCACGATGTGCCGCAGAGCATCTTCCGGGACCGCTGTGTCCAACTGGCCTTTTGTCTTTTTTGGGGAGTCTTTATCGCATCGGCCGTGTTAGCCCATCAGCAGGCTCTGTGGCCGGATTACGCCCAACAGATGCTGACCGAGCCCGTGATTTCGCAATTGGAATCCAATTTTTCGGAGCCGTTGAGTGGTCGCGATCCCAACGCGGATCTGGCCATGGCCGGGTTCTACATCCGCCACAACACGAGCATCGGCTTGAAGTGTTTTGTTGGCGGATTGCTGGTCATCCCGGGCTTGTTCATCACCGTGTTCAACGCAGCTCATCTGGGTGCGGCTTTCGGCTATATGGCTCGTCCCGAGGTGACCGAGGGCCTGAATTTCTTTCAATTTGTCACCGCGCATGGGCCTTTCGAGCTGACGGCGATCGTTCTGTCCGCGGGCGCCGGGTTACGTTTGGGCGTCGCCTGGCTGGCTCCGGGGCGTTGGGGGCGGATGGCATCGTTGCGCCGGACGGCTCGCGAAGCCATGCCGTTGATGGGCGCAGCGATGTGCATGTTTTTCCTCGCAGCGCTGATCGAAGCCTTTGTCTCGCCGTCGGGTTTGCCCTACTGGTTCAAGGCATTGGTGGCCATTTTTTCAAGCGGCGCCTTGCTGTTCTATTTCGTAGTGCTCGGTCTGCCGGGAGGGCCGTCGCGTGCAACTGGATAGAACCCGCATTGTTGTTCGCCAACGCGGCGTGCTCGATACGCTGGACCTGGCTCTGCATGTTCTGCGAGTCTACCTGGCACCGCTGATGATCGCGATGGCGTTGGGCGCATTGCCGCTGATGCTGATCAACCATCTGCTGATCGCCTGGATGCTTCCCGACGCGGACAACCTGCTGGACATCCCGGCTCGGTATCTGTGGCACATGACGATCCTGATTTTCTTACAAGCGCCCTTGGCTTCGGTTTTTGCCACGACGTATCTGGGCCAGGCCGTGTTCCACGATCGACCGCGGTTGACCGAGGTGGTTCGGGAAGTGAGGAAGGTCGCGCCGCGCATCCTGTGGAGCCTGGTCTTGATTCGCGGCGTCGGGGCAGCGTGGCTGTTGCTGTTATCCGCCGATCGATACGGCGAATTCGATTCTTTCGTGGACACGTTCCTGCCGTTGGTGCTGGTCACCTGGGCCATCGGCCTTCGCTCGTTTCGTCCGTTTATCGGCGAGATCATCCTGTTGGAGCAGAATCCCTTGGTCGGTCGTGATGCAGAAACGATCACGGTCGGTCGACGCAGTCGGATGTTGCACGGCCCCGCGTCGGGCGATCTGTTCCTGCGCTGGTGGACTTCGGCCGGGACCGCCATCCTGCTGACCGGCACCGTCTACGGCACCATGCTGTTTTTGGTCGGCGTGTTGACGAACGATTGGCGCCAGGGACGTGGGATGCTGCTGGTGGCCTACCCGGCAGCCATCTGGACGGTCGCCACGTATTTGACCGTCTTTCGATTTTTGACGTATCTGGACGCTCGCATTCGGCAGGAAGGCTGGGAAGTGGAGTTGCGTGTGCGTGCCGAGGCGAGTCGGCTGGTGGCGTGGCTGGTGGTCGCAGCGTCCGTGATGTGCTGGACGACCGACGCGTTCGCTCGGGAATCGACCGATCCGATCGAGGCGGGTCGCCAAGCTTTATCCGCTGGGCCTTCCTATCCCTGGTACGACAAGCAGGAAGACGGCCTGCGTCCCGTCCATGTCCAGCCCGCTCGGGAATCGGCCCTGAATCGCGGCTCTCGATGGCAGGCCGCGACCGAGGATCCACAGCGCGAGTCCTCGTGGGGGACTTCGGTCCTGAACGCGCTGGCCCAAGGTCTGCGATGGCTGGGTCTGATCGGGCTGATCGCCCTGCTGGTAGCGTTAACCGTCCTGATGGCTCGCGCCTTCCTGATGCGTGAGGAGCCAGGATCGGATGACCAGCAGGCGGCTCGGGGTCTGTCCCCGCTGGAAGCGGATCGTATCGACAACTTGCCCTTCTCGATCACCCAACCACCGAAGGACCTGTTGGCCGAGGCGCAGCGGTGTTACCAGCAAGGCGACCTGAACCAGGCGATGATCTATTTGTTCAGCTACCAGTTGCTCGCGTTGGACCGCCATGACCTGATCCGTCTGACGCGAGGAAAGACCAATCGCCAATACCTGGCGGAACTGGCCGCGCAACCGGGATTGCAGCGACTGCTGCGGCCTTCCATGGTAGCCTTCGAAGAAGTGTTCTTCGGCAAGCACCGTCTGACGCTGGAACGATTCGAAGGTTGTTGGCAGAACCTAGACACGTTTCACGAGGACCTACAACGGCTGGTCACCCCATGATTGCGATGAACCATCGACAAATCCCCTGGAAGATGCGCTGGCTGCTGGTCGTCGGGTTGATCCTGGTCACCGGTTGTGGCCGGGAATCGCTGGACGGTACCTACGGACGTCGACGCGGTTCGCCGGGTGCGACGAGCGTCAATGGTACGGCCGTCTTGAGCGAGATGTTTCGCCAGGCGGGGTGCACCGTCGTGTCGCGGCGTTTCCTGTCGCCTCGGATCCACAACCATGATGTGATCGTTTGGGCTCCCGACGATTTCCAGCCGCCGGATGATGAGCCCCGTCGGTTTTTGGAGGACTGGTTGTTCCGGGAACCCGGGCGAACGCTGGTCTACATCGGCCGAGACTACGATGCCGAAATCGCCTACTGGGAAGCGGTCCTCGACATGGCGACGGCGGACCAGCGTGTCGAGGTGCTCCGGCGACTGGCTCAGGCCCGCGCGGCTCACTCGGCGCGCAGGGCCACCATGCCGGACGGGGAACGGACCGCCTGGTTCACGGTATTGCGTGATGCCGCTTCCGACCCAGGCGACGCTTCGGCATGGACGGGAACCTGGACACAAGACGACCGTCTTCAGGCATCGAAGCTCAGCCCGGAAATCGTCGGCCGCCTGGAACCGCCACCGCCCGATGGCGCCGGCGGCGGCAACGATTACCGGTCCGAAGTGTTATTGCAAGGCCCCCCAGGCATTTTGGCCTATCGATTGATCCCTGCGCGGCAGCCGGGCAGCCAGATCCTGGTGATGACCAACGGCTCGTTCCTGCTGAATCTGCCACTGATGGAAGAAGAGCATCGGCGATTAGCCGCTAGACTGATCGTCGATTGTGGCGCACCGGCCAAGGTCGTGTTTTTCGAAAGCGGTCCGGACGGGGCCTTCGTCTTTCAGCAGGAACCGGGCAGCCGCCATCCGACGGGCCTGGAAGCCTTTACCGTTTGGCCGCTGGGCGGCATCCTCTGGCAATTCCTGGCGTTGGGCGTCCTGTACCTGTTCGCCCGTCTGGCCATCTTCGGCCGTCCCCAGCAGTTGCCACCGGAATCGACCTCGGACTTCGGCCGCCACGTCCATGCCCTGGGCGAACTGCTCGCCGCCACCGGCCAGGCGGACCAAGCGCGCCGGCAACTGGCCCTGTTCCATGATCGCGTCAAACACGAACCCCGCACCGAACCCCCATGAGATATCGTCCAGCGACCATGGATGACTCGGGAAAGGGGGGGTTTACGTTCTTCCGGTCAGCGTGTATGATCACCGCGTCAGCCAAGCGTGTGCTTGGTTGGTTGGAAGGCCCCAGACACGACGGAGACACTTCCGCTTCTTCCTTCCTGGTTTTCCTGCTCAGAGTTATCTCTCACAGCCTCCAGGATCGACAGCTAGCCGTGTAGTTGACGTTTTCGACCCAGACGGTGCGAATGAGCCGGATCTGAGCGAAGGGTTAACATGCTTGGCGTGAGCGGTTCGCCTGGATTTGACTTGCTGCGATCTTCTAAGCCGCCGCGTTGGCGGCATGTTCAGAGGTGCACGTGCGCTGGTTGCCCGCCTCGCGGGTCATTGAGCGTCGTGCGGTGAGATGCGCTGTGGTGCGATCTCTTGTAATGAGCCCTCAGGGCTCAGAGGAATGACGATGAGTATGAAACTGTATGTGGGAAATTTGTCCTTTAACACCACCGACGACGATTTGCGCGATGCGTTCAACCAGCATGGCAATGTCGTCACGGCTTCCGTTGTGACGGACCGCGAGACCGGTCGGGCTCGCGGTTTCGGCTTCGTCGAGATGGGCGACGGGGGCGACGCGGCGATCCAGGCGTTGCACGGCACCGAACTGCAGGGACGCACCTTGACGGTCAACGAGGCCCGCGCGAGGCCGGAGCGCAGCGGCCAGCATAGTGGCGGCCGTCGTGAGCGGTATTAAGCAGCAGGCTCCCTTTCCTGCGAACTCTCGATCCACCTTGTTCCGCGAAGGCGGAACAGGCGTGGCGGAGACATGGCCTCGATGCGCGATGTGGATGACGAGGACACAGGACGACGCCGTTCCGGGACCGAGCGGCGCCAGAAGCCACGCAGGCGACGAACCGGAGCGGGGGATGAGCGGCCCACACGCGGCGCACGCGACAAGTCGGTCCGGATCGGTGCGACGCGAGTCGGCAAGGGTGTATTCGCCCGCCGCCGTTATCCGGCCGAGGCGGTGATCGGCGAGATCGAGGGCCAGATCATCGACGATCCACACTATGGTTCCGACTACTGCATGAGCATCGAAGACGGCCGGACGTTGGAGCCGGCCGCGCCGTTCCGCTATGTGAACCACAGTTGTGAGCCGAATTGCGAGTTCGACTTCTTCGACTTGCCCGACGCGGGCCAGACGGACACCCGGCGGCGCGTCTTCCTGATTGCGTTGCGGGAGATCAAACCGGGCGAGGAATTGACGATTGACTACAATTGGGCCGCCGCTTCCGCCATTGCCTGCCGCTGCCAATCGCCGTCCTGCCGAGGCTGGATTGTGGATCCGGGCCAATTAGACGCCCTGATGGCCCGGCTCGCTGTCCTGCCGTCACATGATCGTTAACTTCTTCGCAACGTTAGCACCGTGCGAGAAATAACTGACGCACTTTCGGCACCCTCACCCTGCCCTCTCCCCGGAGGGGCGAGGGCACATCGGGGGTGTTGACGCGATGGATGGTTCGGGAAAGCATCCCGGTGCTTGTCGCCGGCAGGGCCGTGGTTTGTCTGCGGTCGCGCTCATGTCAGGTAATCGTCGACATCGTAGTGTGGCAGAGCGAACGTGACGGTGGTCCCCTGGCCCTCGCCGGACTCGATCGTCAGTGTCCCGCCGCTCTGTTCCACTAACATCTTGACGACCGGCAGGCCGACGCCCAAGCTGACATGCCGGGCCGGGGACGCTCGGTGGAACAGCTCGAACATGTGGTCGCCTTTGCCTTCGGTCAGGCCGATTCCGTTGTCCGTCACACAAAACTCATAGCCTTCCGGACCGGCGCGAAGCTTCAGGTGGACCCACGCTTCGTCCTTGCCGGAGTCGCGGGATTTCACCGCGTTGGACAAGATATTGTCTAGGATGTGCCGAAGGCGAGCCGGGAACCATTCCACATATTCACTTTCCAGCTCCAACCGGAGACTGACCTCCGGAGCGCCCCACAACCGCTGTTGCCAGCGAAATACCTGTTGAACGAGGGGATGAACTGCGATGGGGATCACCTGGTCGTGGGCGGGGTGGTAGCCCGGCGGTTCGTGCAAGTCGCTCATCACGTTGCCCAACTGCTGGGCGGCCTGAACGATCTCCGGCATGGGCGGCAGCACGTTTTCGGCCGCTTCGGCGTCGGCGCACAGCGATTGGATACGTCGCAGCGTTTCTCGCACCTCGTGCTGGACGAACTGACGCTGCTTCCGAAGCCGATCCACCTCCAGTTCCAAATCTGCTACGTAGGACAGCACCAAGTGAATGTTGGAAGCGTTCGGCGAAGATTCTCGAGGCGATTGTCGCATGGTCGTTACTCCAACAGTCAAGCGGATAAGGTCACATCCTTGGCCTGCCGAGGGGGAAGCGGGTGCGACAGGCGGCCGCGATTCGAGGCAGGGCCTGGATTATGCACCCCAGTTATTCTAAGGCTCGCAGCGCAGAAAGCAAGTGTGGACAGTTGGTTTCCTAACTGGTAAAATCACGAGGTGCCAAATTCCCCGTTGGAATCACCTACGAAAGGGTGTCAGAGGTCACGATGAAAACCCAGGGCGAAATCGAATCTTTGATCTGCGAAGGTATCAGCCGTTTCGAGCAGGATTACATGGGTCGGGGGCCGAAGGACATCCGCGCCCACCTGCTCGGTGATCTCATCGTCGTGCGTCTGAAGGGCGTGCTGACCGCCGCCGAACAGCATCTGGTCAAGTCGCTGTCGGCGGAAAAAGGGCGGGATCTGCTCAAGCAGGTTCGCACCCACCTGATCGAAACGGCACGTCCGGTCATGGAAGCCATGGTCCAGGAGGTCATCGGCATCAAGGTCTTGAGCTTGCACCACGACATCAGCACCTCCACCGGCGAAGAAGTCATACTCTTCACCCTGGTGGCCCCCCCCGAGTTTCGCGATCCAAAAAAGAGGTAGGTCTCTAGGCAGACAGAAGTGCTAAGCCCATCGCTTAGGATCGGCGAATGAATAACTGTCGCGCTTTGCGGAAGGGGCCGGGAGTCGTTTTCGGAGGACGCGGTTTCCAAGTGGTTCGTCGTTGCCCAAAAACGATTCCCGCTCCCGTCCGGACCACTTTGTCTACGTTTCTTCTCTTCTGATGTCAGACACCTTGATTGCCAGTAACGTCACGTCGTCTGCCCTGGCGACCGATCCGCAGTGAGCAGTCAAATCGTGGCAGATGCTGGCACAGATCTCTTCGGCACATGATTTTCCGCAAAGGGCAAGCTGTTCCTCAAGCCTCTCCACGCCGTACTGCCTCTGTTCCTGATCGAATGCTTCGGTAATCCCATCGGTGAAAACAAGCAAGACATCCTCCTGCTGTAACTCGATTCTTTTCGTTGCATACTCCGTTTCTTGCCTTACGCCCAGCGGCAGGCTGCCGCCAGGCTGTTCCACGGTATGCGCGTTCTCCCCACGAAACCAAAGCGGGCCCACATGGCCTGCAATGCTCAAGTCGGCATACCATTCGCAGGAATCAATGACGCAGCACACAGCCGTGACAAAACTCTCCAACCGCAGACGCACGAGCACGTCGTTCACTTTGGCAAGCACGCTCTTTGGGCATGGGTTTGTCGTCACGGCGGCGTGAACGGCCGTTGTTACCGCGCCCATGACCAAGGCGGCTTGCACGCCGTGCCCCATAACGTCCCCGAGAAAAAAAAGTACTTTATGGTCACCCAAAGGAAGAATCGCAAGCATGTCACCTCCGACCTGAATTGCCGGCTCGTACCGGAAAGCAATGTTCAAGCCAGGTATCTCGATGACAGCCTCCGGGATCAGCGTTTGTTGTACGGATCGGGCCATCTCTAGGTCTCGTGTCATGGCAGTATTCTGCGCTTCCACAACCGCTTGATGCTCCGCAAGATCGCTGTACAGCCGCCCTTTTTCCACACTGACGGTCAGTTGGGCGGCAATCTGCTTGAAGAAGCCGATGTGTAGTTGAGAATAAGCGTTCACCTCGACACTGGAAATGAACAGGAAACCCATCGGTCTGCCCTGCGAGGCTAACGGACAAGTCAGTGAGGACTTCATTCCCTCGCTGAAGATGAGTTGAGTGGCTTTCGAATCGGGATGTTCCATGAGGTAGGCTTCCAGGTCGTTGATGATCCTCGGCTTGCCTGTCTCGGCAATCACCTGGAGGGAGGAACCGGCCAAGGGCATTTTGTACCCCCGTTCGAGCATCACCTGGCGGTCCGATCGGGTCCAGTGCGCTACCACGAGTCCACTCCCGTGTTCGATGAACGCCACACCGATGCGGTTGTAGGGAATGACCTCTCTGAGTTCCTCGAATAGAAAACTGAGAACCTCGTCGAGAGTCAGCCCCAGGTTAATCTGTTCAACAATCTTTCCGAGTTTCTCAAGTTCCTCTTCCCGATGACGAAGCTGAAGCACGAGAGATTCTGCGGCCTGAAGGAAATCCACATACTTCTTTTCGCTTTCCTGGCCTCGTGCGGAAGCGGCCTGCGCCGAGACGAGGCCATCGCGAGACCAAGGCCGCCGATCGGGCTCGTCGATTCTCTCCCTCTTCGGCAATATGCCCCCCATAACTAACCTTTCGTGTCTTGTGACAGGGCGTGCGGTGAAAATGTGCCGCCCTCTAAAAAAAACCTCAACCACACCCTCTGCCGGGGCAGCAATGACATGACCACTCACCAATTGGCCGACCTGAATGGCCAGGTGGACTTAGGCATCGAAAAGCTCCTCCTTCGGAACGAATGAGGCCAACGATTTAGTAGGTCCCGTTCGGCGCCCGGGACCCACCGGCAACTTTAGTAGGTCCCGCGCGCCGAGCGGGA
>REEF01000909.1 GCA_007695205.1 Planctomycetaceae bacterium | reverse complement strand
CAGACCGAAACCGCCAAACACCGCCAAGGCGGCGCCCAACAGGGCGTAAGCATAGCATGCCTTCCGAAAGGTGCCACCCATCTTTCAAGATTCGCGCGGTTGATTGACTGCTATAGCCCATTTTCTGGGTGGCATCAATTTTTGATTGGTGGGTGGCACCTATTGATCGTGGCTACAGTGGCGCCAATGATGAAAATGACGACCCCCATTGTGTTTAGGGTCTGTCTGTTCGATAGGGCGATATACCTTCGTGCGAGCACAGCAGCCTCGTTTTTTTGGTTGGGGGGCGAATTTTCGATGGGGATCGCTTAGAATAAGGATTCGCTTATCTGGGATGGCTGGCCTTCTGTGATGGGAGTTTGTCGCGATGCTTCTTGTCAAATTGGTGCTCGTGACGGCGACAGTGATTCAGATGGTTGCAGCGGCGGTGGCTTTGCGACTGGCTTGGTTGGCTTGGTTGGCTGGTAGGAGCTGGGCCTGGGGCCTACTGGCGGTCGCGATTTTGTTGATGTTGATGCGTCAGGGTACGCCCCTATATCAGGTTTTCACGGCTGATCCTGCGTTTTCTTCTGATCTTGGGTTCGAACTGATAGGGCTGATCATTTCGATCGCGTTTCTGGGCGGTTTGATGGGCATCAGGCCAGTATTCGTTGCGTTGCGTAGGCACCAAGATGCCTCGAGTTGGCAAGATGCTTGGCAGAATCAGCGATTGGCTACGGTTTTGGGGGCGATCCGTAATGCGAACCAATTGATCTCTCGCGAAAAAGATCCGGCTCGGCTATTTCCATCCGTTTGCGAAACGATGGTTCAGGACGGCGCGTACCGTAATGCTTGGATCGGAAAACTGGATGACTCGATGCGTCTGGTGGATCATTGGCAGGTTGGGATGAACGGTGACGATGCGGCGTTGACCCACGCTTGCCATGAAGGCCATTGGAGTGAAGTGGGCCAGCAGTTGCTCGCCCAGAACCGGGTCGTGATTGTACCGCACGCGGCTTGCTTGACCGCCGATTTTTCACCGGCGGGCGAAACGCGTCGAAACATCCTGGCTGCTCGTTTGGAGTATCGAGAACGTGTCTTGGGTTTGTTGATCGCCGAACCGACCGTGGAGCTGATCGACCACAAAGAGCAGACTTTGTTCCTGGAATTGGCTGGCGATCTGGGGCTGGCGATGTACAGTCTGGAAGTGGACCAGCAGCGTCGGCAAGCCGAGCAGTTATTGCAATTGGAACAGTCGCGTCTGGAAGCATTGCTGAAACTCGGGCAGATGACCGAGGCCAAACTGCAGGAGATCACAGACTTTGCCCTGGAAGAGGCCGTGCGTTTGACGCAGAGTCAGATCGGTTACTTAGCCTTTCTGACCCCGGACGAGAGTGTGTTGATCATGCATTCCTGGTCGAAGACGGCGATGAAGGAATGTGCGATCATTGACAAACCGATCGAATACCCGGTGGTGACGACCGGGTTATGGGGTGAAGCCGTACGGCAGCGGCGATCGGTGATCACCAACGATTACGCGGCTCCCAATCCTTGGAAGAAAGGTTATCCCCAAGGCCACGTGACGGTGGGGCGGCACATGAATGTGCCCATCTTTGACGGAGAGCACATCGTCGCCGTGCTGGGGGCAGGGAACAAGACCGATCCCTACGACGAATCCGACGTGCGCCAGTTGACGCTGCTGGGACAAGGCATGTGGAGGTTGTTGCAACGCAAGCGGGCAGACGAAGCATTGCGGCAGGCTCACCAGCAGTTGGAAGCACGTGTCGAGCAACGGACGGCCGAATTGCAAATCGCCAACGAGGGCCTCGAACACGAACGGTACCTGCTGCGCATGCTGATGGATCAATTGCCTCACGCTATTTATTTCAAGGATGCGCAGAGCCGGTTTTTGCGGATCAACCGCGCGTTGAGCGACACGTTTGGGCTGGCCAGTCCCAACGAGGCGGTGGGCAAGACGGATCGAGATTTCTTTACCGCCGAACATGCCGAACGAACGATCAGCGACGAGCAACGCATCGTGCAGACGGGCCAACCGATCATCGATCATGAGGAAAAGGAAACGTGGCCGGACGGACGAGTCACCTGGGCTTTGACCACCAAGATGCCCCTGTACGACGAGAACGGTCAGATCACGGGCACCTTTGGGTTGTCACGTGACATCACCGAACAGAAACGGGCGGCCGAGGCACTACGGGCGGCGAAAGAAGCGGCGGAAGCCGCCAGTCGGGCCAAGAGCAGTTTTCTGGCGAACATGAGCCACGAGATCCGCACGCCGCTGAACGCGGTGATCGGCATGAGCGAACTGTTGCTCGACACCCAGTTATCCCCGCAGCAGCACGAGTTCCAGGCGATCGTGCGAGATGCGGGCGAATCGCTGCTGACCGTGGTCAACGACATCCTGGATGTGTCAAAGATCGAGGCGGGAAAGCTGAACTTGGAGAATGCTCTGTTCGATCTATGGGAGCATGTTGGCGATACCATGAAGTCGTTTGCGGGTCGAGCCGATAAGCGCAAGCTGGAATTGGCGTGCCGCATCCATCCCGATGTGCCGCGATTGGTCCTCGGCGACGCCAGCCGATTGCGCCAGATCATCGTGAATCTGGTCGGCAACGCCCTGAAGTTCACCGAACAGGGGGAAGTGGTCTTGGAAGTCCAACGGGAAGGGCGGACAGACGAAGAGGTCGCCTTGCATTTCGTCGTTCGCGACACGGGAATCGGCATCCCGCCAGATCGGCAAGCCGCGATTTTTGAAATGTTCGAACAGGCCGATAGCAGCTCGACGCGACGTTACGGTGGCACCGGACTGGGGCTGACGATCTGTCAACGGCTGGCGGACCTTATGGGCGGTCGCATCTGGCTGGAAAGTCAAACCGGAAGTGGCAGCCGTTTCCATTTCACCATCCGTTTGGGCATCCGACAGGAATTGATGACGAGGCCGCCTCAAGCCGAGCTGGCCGGCTTGAGCGGGATGCGAGTTCTGGTGGTCGACGACAACGCCACGAACCGCCGGATCCTCCAAGAGGTACTCGGCGGCTGGCAATTGCAGCCTGTCCTGGCGTCCAGTGCCGTTGGGGCGCTGGATCAGTTGCAACAAGCTCAGGCCGATGGACAACCGTATCGGCTGATACTGACCGACGTGCAGATGCCCGAGGTCGATGGTTTCTCGCTGGTCGAACAGATCCATTCCGATCCGCGAATCCCGTCGCCGGCGATCGTCATGCTGACATCCGGAGATCACACCCAGGACCTGGCTCGCTGTCAGGAACTGGGCATCGCGGCGTTTCTGATCAAGCCGGTGAAGCAGTCCGAGTTATGCGAAGCGATTCTGACGGCGCTGGGCGTCGGGCACGTCCAGCAGGCCTCGCATCCGGCGCCGCCGGTCATCCCGCCCAGTTCCCGTTCGCTACGGATCCTGTTGGCCGAGGACAGTCGGGTCAACCAGAAGCTGGCCGTATCGTTGCTCAAGCGATTGGGCCACGAGACGACGGTCGTCGAAAACGGGCGGGAAGCCGTCGAAGCCGCCGAGTCGGGCACGTTCGATCTGATCCTGATGGACGTCCAGATGCCGGAGATGGACGGCCTGGAGGCCACGCGGCAAATACGCCGTCACGAGCAGCAGCACACCCCGATCCTGGCGATGACCGCCCACGCCCTGAAGGGCGACCGCCAGCGCTGCCTGGACGCCGGGATGGACGGCTACATTGCCAAACCCGTCCGTCTGAAAACCCTGGCCGAAACCATCAACGCCATGATTGCCGAACAATCCTGATCAAAAGGCGATGCCAGCTCGCAGCAGAAGGGTATCGTCGGGCCTGAACGTTTCGGGCTCACTGGCGAGGCGGATCTCGCGGGAGAAGACATAGCCGACCTCGACGTGGAACCCGGCGCCCCCGTTCATTTTGCGTTCCCAGCCCAGCGAAATGCGCCAATCGAGCAGACCCAGCTTGTCGCGACTGTCATCCGGCTGGACGATGGTCCAGTCGTTGCCACCGAATCCACCCGCGATATAGATCCAATGCTCGAAGCCCAGCCCCCAGGCCGTGCGACGAGCCATCTTGGCGCGAGGAAAGATCAGGTCCAGGCTCAGGTCCGGATTCGGGTTGATGATCAGCCCAGCCGCCGGAATCCATCGGTTGGCCATCCGATTGGTGTAAACGGTTCCCAGGACCAGTTGCAGCCGATCGGGGATCCAGTCGTAACGCAGCAAGGCACGACCTGTCAGCCGGAACGAGTCATCCCAGCCGTCTTGGAAGTCGCTGTACCAGCCGGGGGCAATCGCCAGGATCCCGGTGGCTCGCGGTCCGAACTTGGGAAGCCACATCAGGTCCAACCACAGGCCGTACAGTTCCGAGGGCAAAGCTACGTAGGCAGGTTCGTCGATAAAGTCGACCGAAAAGGTCGGCGTCAGGATCAGAGGAGTCTTCGTCGTCGGCGCCGGCAGGGCGAACGCGGCAAACAGCTCCGTTTCCAGGATGCCCAGACCATCCGATCCGTCCGGAACGATCCCCGTGACGGTGAAAGAGAGCTTCTGGAAAAAGCTCTGCTTGTAAGCCGACAGATGAGGTTCGGTTGAGGCCAGCACATCTTCCGGCAAGACGAACTCAGCCGGATCGCTGGCCAAGAGATATTGCGGTGCACCGGTATCGAACGGCTCTTGATCCTGAAGCATCACTTCCATCGGCGGCAGGCGTCCTTCGCGAAACGGAGCCTGCGTTTGCCCAGCGGCAGGCAGCACCAGCCCGACAGACCACAGCAAGCAGATGATCGGCGTGATCTGACGAGGCTCCATCGACGATACTTCCTGTCTCAGGCGATTCGGGATCGTTGCAACGAATAGTGAGCCGACTTGGCCGAAGAGTTAGAACGCCAGACCACCGCGAAGCATGAAGGTTTCGCCAACCGAATAGCTTTCGGTAGGAAAGGCAGCGAAGACGACCTCCCTTTCGAAAACGTAACCGACTTCTAGAAAGGCGCTGCGTTTTCCTCGCGTGATGCCGCCTGCTTGAGTGAGTTCAAGGCCCAGGAAGACGCGAATGTCATTGATGTCCATCAGCGTCGGCGCCGGCTGCAGGCCGGGCATCAAAGGATCGGAATCATCCAGGCGGATGTGCCAGACGCCGCCGCCATACTCGCCCCCGAGGTACCACCACACATCGCGAGTCCCCAACGTGGTCAGGTAACTGGCCAGCTTGGGTTGCGGGAAGTAGATGTCGAAGTGAGTCTTCGGATTCGGCGTCCACACCACGCCTCCCGCGGGCAAAATCTTGATGTCCACTCGGTTGATATAGTCCACGCCCGCCTTGATCGCCAGATTCGGCGTCAGGTTAAAACGCAGCAGGGCCACACCTTTGGGCCGAAACGCTTGGGAGCTGCTTTGAGCGAAATCCGAGTAGTATCCCAGTCGTCCCGCCAGTTCTACGCCGAACACCTGGTTGGGATCCGATTTCCAGCCCAAATCCAGAAAGGCGCTATAAGCTCGTGGCGGCAGGGCGACTCGAGTTCCCTCGGCTGCCGGATCCGACCACAGATGGAACCCGAACCCGGGCGACACGAACCAAGGTTGGCCGCTCCAAAGAAAATTAGGAAACGCCAAAGTGGTCGAAGTGTAAATGTCGTGGATCTGCAAATCGCCTTCGCTGCTGCCGTACAGCCACGCATTACTCAATTGGAAGTTTTGGAACAGTCGCATCGCCGTCGATGGCCCAAAGCCCACCGGAGCCGGCTGCTGGGGAACACCGAACAGGCCTTGGGGATACAGCGTGGGTGGGGCTTGTGCGCCGAATCCCGAAAAAGCGGGCGGTTGCCCCGGGGGCTGGCCATAGTACGGTTGCTGGAATGTGGGATCTCCTGGCGTCCCGAACGTCGTTCCCGCCGGAGGACTCAACAGCGACGGTGGCTGTAATGACGCGTTGGGTTGCGTCGAGTACGGATCGTAGGTGGGCGGCTGGAGTGTCGTCGTGGGACCAATTATCGTGCCGGGCGGGATAGTCGTCATCCCGGGAGTACCCGTCAAGGGTGCCGGATTCCCGCTGGTCCCCCACTGAGCGTTGCTCGCATTGGCCAAGAATGCCCCAAGAAGGACGGTCAACAAGCCGCTCGATATTTGGCGAATTCTTGGTAACACGGGCTCAAGCCATGGTGAATCAAATGTCGATAGGGATAAGTTACGAAGCGGGGGATTAACTAACAGGATGCGTTTTTCCGGTCAAGAGCGTTTCTCGAATCTTGCCCCGCTTCTTCTGCTAGCTGTCGACTTGTCGAAATCCCTACCGCAGTTTACAGTGATCGGACCGGCAGGCGGTGGCAGCCCTCGGAAAACGCTGCCAAGCTGAAGTGCTGCTGGCGTCGACACCGTCCCCTTCCCCACGAGGTATTACAGGCAAATGACCCGAATCCTAATCCAGAATGGCCGAGTGATTGATCCCAGCCAGGAAATGGACCAGATGATCGATCTGTTGGTGGAAGATGGCAAGATCGCAGGTTACGAAGGCCAAGCGGAACAGGTCGATCAGGTGATCGATGCCACGGGCAAGATCGTCGCTCCCGGATTGATCGATCTGAGCGCACAATTGGGCGAGCCGGGCAGGGAAGAAGATGAAACCATTCTGACCGCCACGGCAGCGGCTGTCGCCGGCGGATTTACATCGATCCTTTGTCTGCCGAACACCGAACCGCCGATCGATTCGCAGGCTAGCGTTGAATTCATTCACCAAAAGGCAGCGCGTGCCAACAACTGCCACGTGCTGGTCGCCGGCTGTGTCAGCAAGGACCGCGCCGGAAAGGAACTGGCAGAAATCGGTTCGCTGGTCGAAGCCGGCGCGGTAGCATTAACCGACGCCCCTCGGCCGATCCAGAATTCGGAGTTGCTGCGCAGAGCCTTGGAATACTGCTTGATGTTCGACAAGCCGATCCTGAACCACACCGAGGATTGGGAATTGTCCCACGATGGTGTGATGCATGAAGGCAAGATCTCGATGGTGCTGGCGCTGCCCGGGTTGCCGACCGAAGCCGAGGACGTGATGGCCAGTCGTGATATCCGGTTGGCCGAGTCCACGGGCGGGCGCTTGCATTTGTTGAACATATCGACCGCCGGCAGCGTGGATCAGGTCCGTCGCGTGAAGGCGCGGGGGATCAACATCACGGCAGGTATCGTCCCGATCAACGCGGTGTTGACGGACGAGTGCCTGCGCGGCTTTGATTCGAACTACAAATTGAACCCGCCCTTGCGTTCCCAAGAACATGTCGACGCATGCCTGGCAGGATTGGCGGACGGAACCATCGATGTGATCTGCAGCGGTCACACGCCTCGAGCCAGCGAGAAGAAGATGCTGGAGTTGGATTTGGCGCCGTTTGGCATGGTTGCCTTGGAGACGACGCTGGGTTTGGTGGTTACCAAGCTGATCGAACCGGGGCATCTGGATTGGATGAGCGCGCTGGCCAAGATGACCATTCATCCGGCTCGCGTGCTGGGCATCGACCGCGGCACGTTGCGGATCGGGGCCGATGCAGACATCGTGATCATCGATCCGCACGCATCCTGGACCGTCGACCCGAGGAAGTTTCGATCCAAGAGCATCAACACACCGCTGGCCGGGTGGACGTTACGCGGCCGAGCGGTGCAGACGATCGTGGCCGGCGTCCCAAAACTCTAGATGGGCGAATACCTATCCCGCGTTTGTTTCGAGTCGTTTTTCCCGCAATTAGGAGTTCCATGATGACCCAACGCATCGATCGTCGAACGTTCACCCAATCCAGCGCCGCTGCCGCCGCGCTGGGATGGACCGCCGCTGCCGTGCCACGCGTGTCGCGAGCTGCCGATCCGCTGCAAGCGAATGAGAAGATCCGGCTGGGGTTCATCGGCGTCGCCAACCGTGGCGGCCAAATGATGGACGCGTTCATGGAACATGACGACATGCAGATCGTCGCGGTGTGCGACGTGGACCAAAAGATCGTGGCCGCAGCCAAGGAGAAGGCCGGCGGCCAGGTGGCGACCTACACCGACTTTCGCCGCTTGATCGATCGCGATGATATCGATGCGGTCGTGATCGCCACGCCGGACCATTGGCACGCGATCCAGACGATCATGGCCTGTGATGCGGGCAAGGACGTGTACGTGGAAAAACCGCTGTCGATGACGGTGGTCGAAGGTCGGCGGATGGTCCAGGCAGCCGAGCGGAACAAGCGAGTGGTTCAGGTCGGAACGCATCGTCGCAGTTCCCCCTTGTATACGCGTCTGGCCGAACGTGCTCGACAAGGCGATTTCGGCAAGATCTGTGTCAGCACGGCGTATCGGTTAAGCAACATGGTGCCGCGTGGCATCGGTCGAGCCGCCCCGTCGGCTCCTCCCGCTCATCTGGACTGGGACATGTGGCTGGGTCCTCGGCCGCGACGCCCGTTCCAAGAGAACATCGCGCCGTACCGCTTCCGCTGGTGGGACCTGTATTCCTCGCAGATGGCCAATTGGGGAGTCCACTTTTTGGATGCGATCCGCTGGTGCACCGACGAACTGGCACCTTCGGCCGTCACGGCGGTCGGGGGCCGTTACGCCGTCGACGATGATCGGACGATCCCTGATACGGCCGTCGTGACCTTCGAATTCGACTCGGGCCGCCTGGCGTTGTTCGGCCAGTACGAGACCAGCGGCAACCGGGCGTTCCCGTTCGGCGAGATCGAATTTCGCGGCACCGATGGCACGGTGTACGCCAGCGAACGAGGCTATCGGGTCGTGCCGGAACGGGGTGGCCAGTTCCAGGATCGCGAGCCGCGCGTCAAGCCGGAAGAAGTCGACCATCCCAGTAACAATGCGATGTTGACCGCCATGCATGCCAGGAACTTCCTGGACTGCATGCGGACTCGCGAAACCCCGACCGCCGACATCGAGACCGGACACCGGTCGACGACGTTCGCGCTGATCGCCAACATCTCCCTGCAACTGGGCCGCCGCCTGCAATGGGATGCCGTCGAGGAACGTTTTCCCGATTGCGAGGAAGCCAACCAGTTGCTGCACTACGAATACCGAGCCCCCTGGAAACTGGGCTGACGGCGTTTCGGTTGCCCGGCCTCAGATCCGCACGATCTGGCCGGTCGCGGCGGAGTGCTTTTCGGCCAGCACCAGACGCAACGAATCGACGGACTGTTCGGGGGTGATGATCTCGGGCACCGCTTCACCGTGCACGGCCCGGACGAAATGGGCGATTTCGTTCGAGTACCCGTCACCAGGAAGGATCTCCGGGGTGTAGGCTTCGCCGTCGGCAGGGCAAACCCGGAAAGCCACTTGGCGAGTGCAATCGTAGACGATCGCGGCTTTGTCCAGCACGATGTGAAAGCTCATCTGGAATCCGAAGGTCGGCGCCATCATCCAGCCACCTTCGGCGGTGATCACCCGATCATCGCCGTACAGGTACTGGGTGACCAGATGGTCGTCGCCACCCGACGGTCCCCGCACCGCTCGGCTGAACACCTGGTCGGCCATGCCGAACACGTACTGAACGAAGTCCGCGTCGTGGATGTGCAGGTCCAGCGCCGCGCCGCCGCTCTTGTCGGCGTCCAGAATCCAATTCTCCCAAGACCAGGTCGGTGTCATACTTAATCGCTGGAAGGTCGCCGCGCGCACCTGGCCGTACCTACCGGAATCGATCAATTCCTTGGCTTTGACGTATTCGGGCCAGAACCGGATACAATGGCCGATCTGCAGCCGTTTGCCGCTTTGCCGTGCCTGAGCAGCCATCGCTTGTCCTTCGTCGACCGTGGCGGCCATGGGCTTTTCACACAGCACGTGGACACCGGCCTGCAGTGCCTGGATCGTGTGGTCTTTGTGCAGGTAGGTTGGCAGGGTGATCGACAGCGCGTCCAGTTGCGATTCGGCCAACATCTTGTCGAAGCGGTCGTACAATTGGACGCCCGTGAAATCCAGCGGCGCCGCCGCGCCCTCGATGTTTCCCGCCGTGCCTGCGGTATCCTCGAATTTGGCGGGGTCCGTGTCGCAGATGGCGACCACCTGGACGTCCGGCAGGTCCCGGTAGCAACGCAGATGCATCTTGCCCATAAAGCCCAGACCTGCGATCCCGACTCGAATCATGATAGGTTCCTTTCCAGCGAGTTATTTGAACAGCTCTTGCATGGCGGCCGCCGTCTTTTCCGGCCGACCCGGCTGGAAGGGCAGCATTTCCGCCGTGATGTATCCATCGTAGCCGATCCGAGCCAACGCTTGCTTGACCGTCTGGAAGTCCACGTCGCCTTCCCGCATGTCGACAAAGCCTTCGACGGTTCCCACCGATTTCTTAAAGTCCTTGACGTGTACCCGCTTGATCCGCGAGCCCAGGATGTCGATCCAATGTTCCGGATAGCCGGTCAGCAACACATTGCCCACATCGAAATAGCTGCCCACGGCCTGGGAATCGAAGCTGTCGATGAAATCTCGCATCTCCAGCGGGCTGAGCAGGAACTTGTTCCACACGTTCTCGATGCCCAACGTCACCCCCAACCGTTCGGCCGTCGGCAGGATCTGCTGGATGGCTTCTCCAGCGCGCTGGTAGCATACGTCGTAGGGCACGACCGGACTGTTCTCCAAAAAGAAGACGTCCACCGCACCGGGGACATAAAGATACGCGTCTACGCCCAACCATTTGGCGACTTGTAACGCCTGCTTGGTGAAATCGACGATCTTGGCTCGCACTGCCGGATCATCGTCGGTGGGCGAACATCCCCAGCTCTCGCCACTGGCCACGCTGGCGATCTCGATGCCCAATTCGGCAGCCCGAGCGCGGATCGCCTCGCACTGATCCTGCGTCGTCTCGTGCGTCAAAACGCCCGAACTGGCCACGCACAACTCGATGGCGTCGAAACCCAACTGGCGAGCCTGGACCAGGGCATCGTCGACGGGTAACTGGGCTTCCAAACCACCCTGGAACATCCAATAACTGGCGCTGATCTTCATGGCTTTCTGCTCTCCTGTGCAAAATCGTGTAGAAAAAGGGGTCGGACCCCTTTGGTGCGAAGCACCCTACGGGCCGTTCCGGCAAAAGGGGTCCGACCCCTTTTTTTACGTGTTCTAGCCCGGGTACAGGCACGTCGAACGGGTCTTGCCCTCTTTTCGGAAGCGTACGGCGTCGTCCACGATGCGAAAGATATCCCATTGAGGCTGGAAACCGAGCACCGACCGGGACTTGCTCATGTCGATGCAAAAATCATGGAACTCGCTGACCTCGAAACGAACGACCGGCAGATCCAGTTGTTGAGCCACATAATCGGCCAGCACGTCGTAAGCGAACGGCGCCGGTCCGGATACGTTGAACGCATGGCCGATGGCCGTCGGGTTCCCGATCGCCAGCATCACCGACTGGACCACATCCCGGATGCCCACGATCTGCCGCTGGCCCGCGCTGCCATCGGCATGCACCAGGCAGGCCACCGCGTTTTTGCCTTGCTGGAAGTACGCATGCTGTTCGGGAGTGGTCGCCCAGTCTCGCCAGACCGGCACGCCTAGATTGGGTTCCTGCAACGTCACGTGCGACAGGATATCGTCTTCGTCGTGCACCCACGAGAACCGCAGGATGGTGATCGGCGTCTGGTACATAATCTGGTACTGTTCGCACATCACCTCTTCCAGCACCTTCGACAGCGGATAGTAGCCCGGATAGCCCGAGTGCCGATGATTCTCGTCGATCGGGATCGGCTGAGGATAATAGTAGATCCCGGCGCGCGCATCGGACCCTGCTTGGATGAACTGACGAACGTTCCCCGACTGTTTGCAGGCGTCCAGCAGATAGAACGTGCCCTTGACGTTGGCGTCCAGGAACAGTTGCTTGTTTTCCTTGACGTTCGCCATGTGGATCACCACATCGATGTCTTCGATCAACTGCGGTGCCAATCCCGGATCGCGCAGGTCACCGACGACGACTTCCACATGGTTCAGGCGTTCGACCTGCAGTCCATCGGTATATTCCAGCGCTCGCACCGCGTAGCCGGCCCGGACCAATTCCGGCAAAAGGGCTCGGCCAATCTTTCCCCCCGCCCCCGTCAGTAAAACGTTCTTCACGTCCATCGATGTTCCCTTTCGCGAAGGCATAGCAAACAAAGCACCTAGCTTCGCAATGTACCGTAACGTCCCGCCAATACAAGCCCCCGTGGTTCGGAGGTCAGGCCGCGGAGGGCAAGGGGGTCGGGAGTGAATGGCACTGTCAATCCTGCCGAACGGCACAACCTGATTTCCTGCCTGGACTTA
>REEF01000512.1 GCA_007695205.1 Planctomycetaceae bacterium | reverse complement strand
GGCGTCATCAACGCTTTTCGACACGGTGGCTCGGGGCCTGTGACCCTGCGGGTCAGCGTGGACGATGAGACCGACCAACTCAGCTTCGAGATCGAAGACAACGGCCCCGGCTTCAGCAGCCATGACCAGCGTCTGTTCGAACCTTACTGGCAGGCCGCGGGCTCAGAACCGGGGCGGAAGCTCTGATCAACTGAGCGTGACTTGAACTTCGCCCTTTCCCCCAGACTGTATCCGTAGACGCTGGATGGTGACAGCGCGGCCGGTCCCAGGATCAACCTCGACAATCGTCCCGCACAATCGCACATCCGACTTGGCCACATGAAAATCGGTGGGGCAGAAGGTCAGTGTGGTGGTCAGCACGCGGTCGATCCTGCGTCCGATAATACTTTCGTGAGGACCCGTCATCCCCACATCGCACTGGAATGCGGTTCCGCCGGGAAAGATCTGCTCGTCCGCCGTGGCGACGTGCGTATGCGTTCCCAGCACGGCCGAGACACGACCATCCAGGTATCGGCCCATCACCTGTTTGTCGCTGGTCGCTTCGGCGTGGAAGTCCAGCAACCGCACCCGGACCTCGGCGGGCATTTCCTGCAGAACTCGATCCGCCGCCGTAAAAGGGCAATCGACGGGCCGCATGTAGACGCGGCCCAGCAGGCAAAACACGCCGACGGGTATCCCGTTGCGAGTCGAGACGACCGTCCAGTTGCATCCGGGCGCGGTGTCGGGGAAATTGGCGGGCTTTAGGATATTCGTTTCGGTCGTCAGGATCGAAGCGATCTCTTTCCGACGGTACACATGATCGCCCAGCGTGATGCAATCGACGCCCGCCTTGATCAGTTCCCGGTAGATCGTCGGGGTGATGCCCGATCCATCGGCAGCGTTTTCTGCGTTGGCCACGATCAGATCCAGGCGTTGTTGGTCTCGCAGCATGTCGATCGTATCGATCACGATCCGTCGTCCCGGCTTGCCGACGATATCGCCGATCAACAGCATCCGCATCATGCACTCCCATGCCCGTTTCGGCGAACTACTTCGCGACTTCTGTAAAGCGGGATTCCCGCACGACGGTGATTTTGATCTCGCCGGGATACGTCAATTGTTCTTCGAACGCTTTGGCGATCTCGCGGCAGATTTTCGCGGCTTTGATGTCATCGGTCTCTTTGGCACTGACCAGCACCCGCAATTCGCGTCCCGCTTGGATCGCGAAAGCATGCTCGACGCCATCGAAACCACTGGCGATGCATTCCAGTTCCTCCATCCGCTTGATGTATCGTTCCAGGGATTCGCGTCGCGCACCGGGCCGCGAGGCGCTACAAGCGTCGGCGGTCGCCACCAGCATCGTGTAGGGATAATCGGTCAAGATCTCGTCGTGGTGTCCCAACGCCGCATGCACGACCTCGACGGATTCCCCATGCCGTTTCAGCAGATCGGCACCGATCTTGGGATGGCCGCCCTCCAGTTCGTGATCGGCCGCTTTGCCGATATCGTGCAGCAGGCCGCACCGTCGCCCCAAATCCCCGCTTAAGCCCACCATTTCGGCCAGCATTCCGGTCAAGAAAGCAACCTCGACACAATGCCGCAAGACGTTCTGGCTGTAGCTGGTGCGGAAATGCAAGCGTCCCATCATGTACAGGATCCGGTCGGGCAGTCCCTGCACATTGACTTCCTGAGCGGCCTCTTCCCCCTTGTTACGGATGAATTTTTCGATTTCTTTTTCCGTATCCGCGACGATCTCCTCGATCCGCGACGGATGGATGCGGCCATCCAGGATCAATCGTTCCAGCGCCTGCCGAGCCACCTCGCGACGTACAGGATCAAAACCGCTGACGATCACCACTCCCGGCGTATCGTCGATGATCACGTCCATGCCGGTCCGTTTTTCAAAAGCACGGATGTTGCGGCCCTCGCGGCCGATAATCCGACCCTTCATCTCGTCGTTGGGGATGTCGACCGTGCTGGTCGTCGTCTCGGCGGTGTGCACTGCGGCGAAACGTTGCAGCGCGGTCAGCAGCACCTCGCGAGCCTGTTGCTCGCACCGTTCCTGCAATTGCTTCTGGTGACGCATCACCATCATCCCGGTTTCTTGAACCAATTCCTCGTTCAACTGGTTCAGCAATTGCTCTTTCGCCTGATCGTGAGTCAGGCCGCTGATCTCTAGCAATTTCTGACGTTGATCGGCCACCAGAACGGCCAATTCACTGCTCTTTTGGGTGTAGTCCTCGATCTTTTCGGCCAGTCGGCGCTGAGTCGACTCGACGATCCGCTCTTGTTTTTGCAGATCGGCCAGTTGTTGATTCAGGGTCTCTTCGCGTTTGTCAACAATCCGTTCGCGTTCCCGAACCTCGGCCCGCATTTCGGCCGCTTCGTGCTCGTTATCCGTCTTCTGCTGGAGCGCCTTTTCCTTGATCTCCAGTTCCGCTTCCTTCAAGCGGCTGGTCGCATCTTTGGCAGCCTGCTGCAGAAGTTTGGTGGCTTCGGTTGCGGCATCCCTTTTGAGAACCCGATCAAACCAGCGCACCAAAGCGTAGACAGCAGCGCCCGACAGGCCTGCTGAAAGCAATGCAGCGATATAAGGGTCCAAGGTTAGCCCCCTTCTAATTGGAAGGTTGCATCACCGAACCCGAGAAAGACAAACGACTTGGAAAAGGAATTCTCACCTCAACGCATTCCAGCTTCGTCCCTACCCGACCTATTGGCAAAGCATCGCCACCAGCAGGCCAGGGAATCCCCGGAGTGCGAAGGTGCCCGTGATCGAATGTTACCTAACTGGTTCGCTGAACTGGTATCACAACGACGACTGGTTCCCATGGGCCGAACAACCTCACGCCATAGCAACCGCCCCAGACCCAGCACCATGTTATCGCGACAGACTGTGCGGGTCACCATCGAACCGCTGCTGCCTGGGCGATAAGCCGGGACATACTGCAAATGGAGACGCCTGGGTCGCATGATCCCGTCCAACATTCGAACAAGCATCATCAGCCAAACCATGGGCGAACCGTTTCCTAGTTACAAAGGGCGGGATCAACGAGGCGAAGACGTCTACTTCGGCGATCGAAATCGAATTACCTTGACCTCTAAACTGTCGCGCTTCCCCGACTCGGGACGCGTTTTACAATCATCAACTCACATAAATCCATCTTTGCTGCAGCGACAATCGTCACAGCATAAGCGGTATACTAACAAAAGTGTAACCGGACGAAAAGGTCCGCGCTGCTAGCAAGTTAGTTTTTCGATAGGATTCGTGGGCAAACGATCTGACAGGCGCGGAAGAATCCTTCTGGACCGAAAAAAACCCCCGCTCCTTACGGAACGGGGGTTCTGTCTAGCAGTCAAAATGGCAGCCGTTCACTAGGCCTCACGGACCACCGCATCGTATTCCGACTGGACGCTGCTCCCATCAGGGGTAGCATCGTGGTGCAGGTCATACCAGTTTTCGTCGAACTTCAGATACCCGGGTGCGTCGCCATCCCAGGCCTTCTTCATGGCCACGTTCGTGGCCAACGCGATCACGGCGTCCCCCAGAGCGACTTCGGGCTTGCAACGAGGCTGGTTTTCTGGAGCCCGATTCCGGATGCACCAGGCCCAGTGCTCTAACTGCTCGGTGTATCCGCGGCTGACCGGTCCCATGGACTCCGCAGCTTTGGCTGCCGCGCCCGCCGGGCCGCTTTCTTGAGTGTCCATGGTCGCACCACCGGCGTCCTCGCGTACAGACACCCGCGACGTGGTGTCGGAACCTGCATACAGCATGACCTCGGCTTCTCGCTCTAAGATCAGCGTACCTTTCGTGCCCATAACGATCTCGCCATAGCCACCGAACCCATTGCCGTTGATCGACGAGTAACTGACGACAATCCGCTTATTGGGGTCATCGTCGTAGCCCAGCAATCCGCGTTCCGGGTCGGGATAATTGGCGAAAGGATCTCGGAAGCCAACGTCGAATCCGGGTTCATAATGCGGTCCGGCGAATTCGTACATGGCATAGACATGATCGTCGGCCTCACGGTCTTGTGGAAAGATATGACGTCCACCGACGGTATGGACTGTCAGAGGATGGGCTTTCTTTCCATCTTTCCGCAAGGCACTGATGAAGATCCCCGCTGCATCCAATTGATGGCTGCCCAGTTCGGCCATCAACCCGCCGCTGGTGCGATCCCACAAACGCCACCGGACCAGTTCTTCCAGGGCGGAACGAACCCGTCCGTCGGGCATCTTCATTTCTTGATAGCCGAACGTCGCGGCATCGATTTCTGCGTCTCGATTCCAGGCTTCCCATTGGGCGATCCGTCGGGCCAGATTCTCCGCTCGGTAGGGATCTCTTTCACGGCTGTGTTCCCGTTTGAATCGTTCCAATTGCTCCAGGATGATGTTTCTGGGCCGGTTTTCACCGCGCATCATTTCCCCGCCGGGCATTGGCTGCTTCCAGCTGTCGCGGCCCGGCAAGTTGCCGCGATGCCACTGGGCGCGGATGTGATGGATCTGCCCGAGCAGTCCCCAAGCCAACAAGTTCACCGCGTTATCATACAGGATGCTGTAGTGTCGCTGGTGGCCCGTCGCCAGCAGCAGATTCTTCTCGTAGGCCAATTGCCCCATGACTTTGCACTGAGCCACATTATGAGCCATCAGCTTCTCGACCAGCACATCTTTGCCCGCCTTCAGTGCCTTGCACGTGGCGATCGCGTGCAGATGCAGGGGCAGTGCAATGATCACGGCTTCGACGTTCGGATCGGCGATCAGCGCCTCGTACCCGCCGTTGGTGCCATCGTAGACCTTGACGTGCTTGCGGGCTTCGTCCTCGGTCTTCCAGCCATAGACGGACATCAGTCCCTGCCGCGCGGCCAAAGCAGCGTCGCTGGCCCAATCCCCGTGAAAGGCGCGGTGGATGTTCAGAGGCCGGATGTCGGCGATCGCCGTTACCTGGAGGTATTCCGGGTTGATCGAACTCATCAACACGGTCCCCTGGTCCCCGGTCCCAATCACCCCAACCCGCACCGGGTTGGAAATTTTTTCGTAGCCAAAGTACATGGCTCCCAGCCCGACACCAGAAACAGCGCCGGCTGCGATCACGTTCCTCATGAAGTCTCGTCGGTTAACCCCGAGAGCCTCGAAATAGTTATCTCGCCCAACTTCTTTATCTTCGGGAGTGACGTTCACGATTTTTTCTCCTTTTTCAGGGGACAAGTGATCAGGGGACAGTATCGCCGCCAAAGTAGGCCAAGGAAATAATCCAGTCCCGCAAAGCGTCCCGCCCCCGTGGCGGCAAGCACAAGGCAGGCGAACATTTCAATTTGCTGGTATATCGTTTCCGCAGCTCCCGGGTAGCCCGGCCACTGAGTCGCGACGATGGCCGCTAAAAACCCAGCCGCAGCCAGTGCCGAAATCCGCGTGAACAAGCCGAGGATCAGGAAGGCACCCACAATCACATCGAAGTATGGAATTATTACATCGATCCGCTTGGTGTCCAGTATCTTTTGGCCCGGTGCCGGCAGTTTGAGTTGCCCGCGGCGCGCCTGATCCGCGTCGGCCAACGCGTTCAGGTCCCGCTCGTAGCTGCTCCACATATTATCGATGGTCCACAACCAATCGTTCAAGTTCCCATATAATTCGGCTTCGATCGTGGCGATCTGATCCCGCAATGAGGGCACCTCGGCTCTGCCCCGTTCTTGCCGGTACATTGCAACGCGGTCAAGCCCGTCAAAGTATTGGCGTATCTCGTCCTGGTTGACGTCGAAAAACCATTCCAATTGCTCTTTGCGGCTTTCGAAGATCTGCTCCGCCCGCTCGGCTTGCTGCTCGTCAAATCGATAGTGGTCGGTGACTCGTTGCAGGTAGGCTTCCCACTCTTCCAGGGTGGCCTCTTTGTCCAGTCGAGCCCGACCCTGCCCGTCGTACAGGAACCAGTGGAACACGGGGGTCAACGGGCCTTTGGCGATTTGCATAAAGCCTGCAGAAGTCCAGTCGCCCGCCACGATCTTGTCGGCGCCTTCTCGGTAAAAATGCCAGCCGATCACCACCCGCAACATGACCAAGGTGATGATGGCAGTGGTGCCCAGGCGATAAGGTGATGAATTGTTCAGGGGAGAACTCCTTTTGCGACGCGAGGGAATGTAAGGTGTGCAAATTCGAGGCTTTTAAGTGCGCTCGCAACTAAGCGGATTTTTTACTATTATTCACAGATTCACGGTTTTCGCAACGGGCCAGCGTGTTGGCGGTCAGAAAAGAAATCTTTCGCTTTGCAGGTACCCGAGTCGATGTCCCGATCTCCCGGACGCAACAGTTATGTGGTCATCCCGGCCCGACTGGATTCGACACGTCTTCCCCGAAAACTGCTACTGAAGGAAACGGGCAAGTCGGTTCTACAACATACTTACGAAGCGGCTAGTGGCGCGACGAAACCGCTTGGTATTTGCGTCGCCGCCGACCATGAGGAAATCGCCGCCGAAGTACGTTCTTTTGGGGGCCGTGTATTGATGACCGACCCGGCAGCCAGTGGCACCGATCGAGTCGCCCAGGTGGCTCGCGATCGAGAAGATCTGGACATCATCGTCAACGTGCAGGGCGACGAACCGCAAATCGCCGCACCTTTGATCGATCGGGTGATCCAGATGTTGGAGGACAATCCCCAGGCCGTCATGGCGACGTTGGCCACACCGATCCGCCAATGGGCTCGCTTGGATGATCCCGCCTGCGTCAAAGTGGTGTTCGATCGTTCAGGCCGGGCCATGTATTTCAGCCGCAGTCCGCTCCCCCACCCCGGCGTAAGAGACGATCGGCTGCTGAACGCCAATCCGGCCCTCTTTCATCAGCATATTGGGGTATATGCGTATCGCCGAGACTTCCTGGTATGGTTGGCCGAGCTGCCGGTGGGCAGCCTTGAGAAAACAGAGGGTCTGGAGCAACTGCGAGTTTTGGAGGCGGGTTTCGACATCCTGGTAGGCGTGGTCGACCAACCGACGCGCGGAATCGACACGGTCGAGGACTATCGGGCCTTTGTCAGGCAGATGCGGACCTGATAAACTGCAGTCTGCTGCCAGTCAATCGACCAGGAAGGTTTCACGCTCACTATGACCAAACATATCTTTGTAACGGGTGGAGTTGTCAGTTCGCTGGGCAAAGGCTTAACCAGCGCGTCGATCGGGATGCTTCTGGAACGTCGCGGCTTGCGAGTCAAAATGCAGAAGCTGGATCCGTATCTGAATGTCGATCCGGGAACGATGAGCCCCTACCAGCACGGCGAAGTTTACGTGCTGGACGATGGCAGCGAAACGGATTTGGACTTGGGGCACTACGAACGATTTACCAACAGCCCGCTGACTCGGGATTCCAACTACACCACCGGCCAGATCTATCTGTCGGTTATCGAAAAGGAGCGGCGAGGCGAATTTTTGGGCAAAACGGTCCAAGTGATTCCGCACGTGACCAACGAGATCAAGTCGGTGATCCACAAGCTGGCGGACGAGTCGACGGACGTGGTGATTACCGAAATCGGGGGGACTGTCGGAGACATCGAGAGCCAGCCATTTTTGGAGGCCATCCGCCAGTTCTCCTTGGACATCGGGAAAGAAAACTGTCTGTACGTGCATTTGACGCTGGTGCCGTACTTGAAAGTGGCCGGGGAATTGAAGACCAAGCCGACTCAGCATTCTGTCGGCCAGTTGCGACAGATCGGTATCCAGCCGGACGTGTTGATCTGTCGTACCGAACGTTCCATCCCGCTGGAGGAACGCAAGAAGATCGCGTTGTTTTGCAATGTGCCGCTGCAGGCGGTCATCGAGGAAAAGGACAAGGACTTCTCGATCTACGAAGTGCCGCTCAGCCTGGTAGACAACGGCCTGGACGAATGGATCGTCAAGAAGTTACACCTGAGTTCCAGCGCGCCGGATCTGAATGATTGGCGTAATCTGCTGCATCGTTTGCGCAACCCGAAGCACGAGATCAGCATCGCCGTCGTGGGCAAGTATGCCGAGCATTTTGATGCGTACAAGTCGATCTACGAAGCGTTGGATCATGCGGGGATCGAGAACCAGGCCCAGGTTCGCATCGGACGTGTCCGCAGCGAGGAGATCGAGCGTGAAGGCGTCGAACGGCTGTTGACCGGATACGATGGGATTCTGGTACCGGGCGGGTTCGGAGAACGAGGCATCGAGGGGAAGATCGAGGCGATTCGATTGGCGCGCGAGCGTAGCGTGCCGTTTTTCGGCATCTGCCTGGGCATGCAGTGCGCGGTGATCGAATTCGCGCGGCATGTCCTGGAGTTGCCGGGTGCTCATTCGTCCGAATTCGACAAGAACACCGATCATCCGGTCATCTGCCTGCTGGACGAACAGCGCAACGTGATCGACAAGGGCGGCACCATGCGACTGGGCGCCCAGCCGACCGTCTTGGACGATGCCTCGCGAGTGGCTGCCTGCTACCAGCAGCGGGAGATCTCCGAGCGACATCGCCATCGTTACGAATTCAATTCGGACTATCGTCAGCAATTCGTATCCCAAGGGATGCGGATCGCGGGAACCAGCGACGGTGGGAAACTGGTGGAAATCGTCGAAGTGGCGGATCACCCCTGGTTTGTCGCCGTCCAGTTCCATCCGGAATTCAAGTCGAAACCCACGGCGGCGCATCCGCTGTTTTCCGGCTTTATCCAGGCCGCGATCGAGCGACATGCCAGCCGCGCATCCCATTCTGTGGAGGTTCCTTCATGAGCAACGATTCCAACGATCCCAAGATCGTCGTCGATGACGATTGGAAAGAACGAGTTCGCGCCGAGCGTGAAGCGGCTCGGCAAGCCCGGCAGGCGGAGCCGTCCTCGACCGCAGGAGCTTCCGCTGCCGCCGGATCGGCAAGCAGCGCTCGTCCGCCAGATGATTTCGCTCTGCTGGTGTCGATGTTGGCCACCCAGGCGCTTGTGGCCCTGGGCAAGATGCCCGACCCCGCTGTGGGCCATGTGGTCGTACGCCCCGACCACGCCAAGCAGGCCATCGGCATGCTGACCATGCTCGAACAAAAAACCCAAGGGAATCTGAACGCCGAAGAAACGCAGATGCTGGACCACCTGCTGCACGAACTGCGGATGCTGTACGTGGAAGTCTACAAGGGCCCGCAACCGTCGTCCTCGACCGAACCCTCCGGTCCGACGCCCGAGCCGGATTCGACGCCCGAGCCGGATTCGCCCGAAGAAGCACGAGAGAAATGAGGGCGCTGTGCAGGGCCCACCTAGACGAGTTGCGCCTGAGTCAAGACTTTCGACCTAATCCCGACAGAGCCCACACAAGCTGTCAGCGTTAGTCGACCGGGCTTGCCATGCACAGTCGCCTCTCATTTCGTCTTCGATTTTTCGATTCAAGCGGACAACTGGTCGAACAGTTGCCGGAATTCGGGCATGCTCTCCTGGACGTATTCGAACCAGACCTGGGGCTGCCACAACTCGACACAAACCGCAGCCCCCACCACCAACACTTCGCCCCCCGCATCGACCCCCAAAAACTCGCGAAATCCCTCGGGAAGCACCAAACGGCCTCGGCCTGCCAACCGAACCCGCGTGTGTCGCGTCGATAACAGACGGCCCAATCGCTGGACTTCGTCGATCCGGCCGTCCAGCCGACCTGCATGGATCTTCTCCTGAACCAATCGGACCCCCTGATCGAGCTTCTCGCTCCATCGCGCCGCCGACCACAGGCTGAGCGCCCCAAATCGCTCCTTGGCCAGGATGCCCTCGCCATCATCGCCTAGCAGCGATCCGCTCAATTCCGTGGGAATCGACACGCGAAACCGCTCGTCCAGCAACCGTCGATACTCGCCAAACAACAAGTTCGTCGACATTTCACGCTTCGGATGACAGGATCGGGGGGCCGCACCGGGGTCGGGAGTCGTTTTCGGCCAACGACCTCCTCCGTTGAAGCTTTCAGCATAAATGGGCTTTTTGCCCACGTCTACTCAGCATATACGCTTCTGTTTGGGATGTAAACCCACTGCTAGCGCGATTCTTGTCGAAATCTTTTCGAACGGCGAGTCCTTTTGGTGGGGCGGCGCGGAAAAACGGGGCGACGGCAGGAAAATCTTGCCCAGTTGATCTGGAATCGTCTGGCGATTTTGCCTATTAGATGCCTTTCGTGGACATGAACGTTGCGTTGTGTGAAGTGAAGGTGCGAAGCATGGCATTTGACCCAGATATTGCCTCCGTGCCATTCCGTCGGCAGGATCAGCCGATGGCGAGCACCCGAGAGGATGAGGCCTACGATGATGAGCCGATTGTGATCACCGGTGTCGGCCTCGTCGCCTCGGCGGGGATGGATCGCGAAAGTGTTTGGCGAGCGGTTCGCGACGGTCGAAGCTGTGTGCGCCGACTTTCGGGGCTGCGTGGTCTTCCCGACGGCAAAATTTTGGGCGCGACGGTCGATATGCCGGCAGAGTACCCCAGTCGATTGAAAGTCCTGCCGATGGCGGAGATGGCTGCGAACGAGGCAGTGCGGGATGCTCGGCTGGATCTGGACGCAATCGACCGAGACCGTTTCGGATGTTCGATCAGCAGTCACATGGGAGACGCGAGCTGGCTCGAGGAACAGGCTGGCCTGAAAGTACCTAATGACCCGGGACGCACCCCGTGGTGGCAGCAATGGCTGCCTAATTCGACGTGCATTCACATAGCCAACAAGCTTGGTTCGACCGGCCCTCGATATAGCTATTCGACAGCTTGTGCCAGCAGTCTGATCAGTTTCATGTCGGCCGTCAGGGCGTTGCGCGAAGGGCAATGCGATGTGGCCATCGCGGGCGGGGCCGACGCGATCGATCCTCTGTTTGTCGCAGGCTTTCAGAAGATGCGAGTTTTGGCTGAGCATGAAGATCCCAACCAGGCTTGCCGTCCGTTTGACCGAAACCGCAGTGGTTTTGTGATCGGCGAAGGTGCTGCGATGCTGGTCTTGGAACGGTTGAGTCATGCACAGCAGCGTGCGGCTCGCATCTACGCCCAGGTCTTGTCGTGTCGGGCGTTGGCGGACGCCCATCATGTCACGGGACTGGATGCCGATAGTGAAGCTCTCTCGTATCTGATCTCGTCGACCCTGCGTTCGTCCAAGCTACGGCCGCGAGACGTCGGGTATGTCAATGCTCACGGCACGGGCACCCAACAGAACGATCTGGTCGAGATGCGTAGTATTCGCGAAGCGTTCGGACCGGCAGCCGATCAATTGTGCGTCAGTTCGACCAAATCGACGCTAGGCCACATGATCAATGCGGCCGGAGGCACCGAGCTGGCGATCACGGTGCTGGCCATGCGCGATGGATTTGCTCCGCCGACGAAGAATTTGACCGATCCGGACCCGGAACTGAGCTTCGATTGTGTGCCGATGGTGGGACGCCGCAACCAATTTCAGAACGCCTTGAAACTGTCGGTCGCATTCGGGGGACACCTGGTGGCGGTGGCTTTGAGCCGCTGGAACGACGCCGCCAGTGGGTTCTCTTACCCGCCCGAAGCAAAAGTGGCGTGAATCACGTCAATCACGTCCTGATGTGCAAGATCGCCCCGAAAAACTTGGTGTTTTGGCGGCAACGTGTCTTCCCAAGATGATCCGCTTCGTATAATTTTGAAATCTGACCGTTGGTAAAAACATTCAAAATCGATCTGAGAGGCACTTCAAATTATGTCGATTGAATTATCCGAAAAGGCGGCGGCTGAAGTAAGACGAGTCAAAGAAGAGCAGAAACTGGATGCCGACATGTTCCTGCGTGTGGGCGTTGCTGGCGGGGGGTGCAGCGGATTCAACTACCGTCTGGGCTTCGACAAAGAATATGACGACAAAATGGACACCAAGTACGATTGTCATGGAGTGGACGTGGTCGTCGATAAGAAAAGCGCCCTTTTTCTGGATGGCACGACCATCGACTGGTACGATAGTATCGAGCGGCGTGGTTTCACCTTCGAAAATCCTAACGCGGTTAAGAGTTGCGGTTGCGGCAGTTCTTTTCAAGCCTGACCCGAGTGTCATGGGCATCCGGTTTTACTGTCCAAATTGCGATCACAGGTTGAACGTCAAGGCATTCTTGGCGGGAAAACGGGGGGTGTGCCCTCAATGTGGTGGCGGTCTAGACATTCCTCTCGAAAGCCAGATCGTCAAGGGGGCGGAGCGTCACAGCAAGGTCGCTGAACCTGCGAACGTGCCTGCCTCCAGCCCCGCAGCCGTCGCGATCCCACCGGCTGCGATCAGGACATCACCGGCCAGCCCTTCTCCAGAGACCGTTCTTCCG
>REEF01000319.1 GCA_007695205.1 Planctomycetaceae bacterium | reverse complement strand
GACGACGGCAGGACGCCAGCCGTGGGGCATGTGATCGCCGGGCCCGGGGCGCAAGGACCTGTCAGCTTCGAGCAAGAGGGGCGCAGGCTCGACTACCGCTTCGAACTGGCGCTGGAACCCGGCGAGACGCAGATTGTGATGTCGTTCGGCGTGCAGGATTGGGACACGGCGGCGGCGTTGGACCGGGTGGCGATGTTGGAACAGACACCGGAATTCGCACTGGCCGGCATGACGGCCGACGAGTTAGCGGCGGTGGTCAATTTCTCGCCCTCTTTGGCCGATTGGTATTCGTTGGAGGTCGCCGAGCCGACGATGTTGACCATCACCACCACGACGCCGGGCGACGCGTCCGGCGAGTTCTCCAATACACTGGATCCGATGCTCGCGCTGTACGCGCCCGGTGGGACGCGGCTGGCGGAAGACGACAACAGCGCCGCCGACGGCCGGAACGCGGTACTGACACACTCCGTCACTGAGCTTGGTACCTATCGTGTTCTGATGCAGCCGGTCGCAGGCATAGGACCGTACACGTTGCAGGTGTCCAGTTCCGAATCGAGCGATCTAGCGGTCGAGCCATTTTCGGTCGTCGACGCGGATCTGCCGTCCGGACAGACACTGTACTTGACCCCGGACCGTTACACGGTGAGTTTTTCGCACGGGCTGCTGCTGACCAGCGTCGAGGCGTCGGACCTGGAGATCACCGATCCCGAGAGTGGCCTCTTCCACCCGGCGTATGTCAACGTCCTGGACGGCGATCGCTTGCAGTTCGATCTGACCGGGATGCCGATGATCAGCGGAACTTACCAGGTGCATCTGGCCGCGGGATCGGTCCTGGACGTGCGCGGAGAAGCGCTGCAGGATTTCACTACCAGCTTTGAATTGGATGTCGAAGGCCCGCAAGTCACGTGGGCGTCTTTGGAGACCGGTGCCGTGCTGACGCCCGGACCGCTGACCTTCGAAGCGACGTTCAGCGACCCGTTGCGGGAGGAAGAATTGGGCGCCGAGGACGTCATGTTGCTGGGGCTTTTTTCCGACCAGGTCTTCCTCCCGACGTCGTTCGCTTACGATGCTGTGGAACAGAAAGTAACGGTCGAGTTCCCCGGTCTGCCGGAGGATGCTTATGGCTTGTCGTTGCTCAGTGGCGAAGGCCATTTCGAGGGGCTGCTCGGCCAGGCGTTGGACGGCGATGGGGACGGGGTGGCCGGTGGCGATTACGTGGTCCACTTCAGCGTCGATTCGGATACCGAGGGTCCGTTGCCGGCGCTGGAGCCTGTGTGGCCCTTGGGCAGTCTGATCTATCGGGCCGGGGCCGTCGCCGCGATTTCTCCTGCGGAGGACGTGGATACCTACACCATCGACCTGGACGCCGGGCAGGCGGTCAGTGTGGTGGTGCGGCCCACCAGTACGCTGCAACCGGTAGTCGAATTGATACGGCAAGACGACTCGCAAAGCCTCGGTGTTGGGCAGGCCTCCGAGCCGGGCCAGCCGGCAATGTTGCAGATGGTCGGGATCGAGGCCGGCGGAACCTACATGGTTTCCGTCTCGGGCGGCTCGTCCGTTCTCACGGTGGGTGGGTACGCCCTGGATCTGGTACTGAACGCGCACCTCGAGGCGGAAAGCGCTGGCGGCGCGGCGAACGATACGCGGGCGTCGGCCCAGGACATCGACGGCAGCTTCCTGACACTCGGCGGCGCCGGCCAGCGGGGCGCCGTGCTGGGCGACTTGCCGACCGGAACCTCGGACGTGGATTGGTATGCGTTTTCTTTGGACGAGAACCAAACGGCGACGTTGAACTTCACCGGGCAGGACGCGGGCAGTTTCTCGCTGGATCTTTACGATGTGGCTGGCGAGAGGCTAGCCACCGGCATCGCGCCCAGTATGCGCAGCAACGTGGACCAGCGGATCACGGGCTACCGGTCGCTGTCCGGCGGAACGTACTACGCGGCGGTCGGCGGCGTCGGCGAGTACTCGCTGGTCGTCACCCGCGGGATGGAACTGGACGTCGAGCCGAACAATCGCCCGATTGAAGCCCAGTGGCTCAGTCCGGCTCAGGCGGTGGTGGGCAGCCTGGGGCGGACTTGGCGCGGGCAGACGAGCGGCTGGAGCGACAGCATCACAACCACCTTCAATGCCAACAATGGCGCTGCGGGCAATATGTTCGATGTGACCACGTTTGCCCATCCGCTGAGCGTCACGGCGTTGGACGTCAACGCCAATACGACAGGCTCCTTCACGCTGGAGGTCTACACGCGACCCGGCGGATACGAGGGATTCGAAAGCAATGCTGCCGCATGGACACTGGTTTCGTCCAGCACCGTTACAGGTCAGGGAAGCGGGAACCCGACGTTTGTCGATGTCCAGGATTTTGTGCTGGAGGCGAATGCGGTTACCGGGCTCTACGTCACGGCCGTGGGTGCCTCTTTGCGTTACACAAACGGCTCTGCCACCTACAACAACGACGACTTGCAGTTGGATTTGGGTGTCGGCAAAAGTTATCCGTTCGGCAGTACATTCAGTCCTCGCATCTGGAACGGCACCATCTATTACGAAGCGGCGGGCGACCGAGAGGATGTGTTCTTGTTTGCGGCAGAGGCCGGTGACGAGTTAGTCCTGACGACGGCCACGCCCGGCGACGGCCCGTTCCAGCCGGACAACGACCTCGACCCGCTGCTGGAACTGTACAATCCCGCCGGAACGCTGGTGGCCAGCAACAACGACTGGCCGATCGGTGACGGCGGGGATGGGCGCAATTCGCGGATTCTGTACACGGTACCGGAGGGTGCGGGCGGTACCTACCGGGTGCGCGTTTCTGGGGTCTGGGGTTCCGGGGATTACACGCTGCAGGTCGCCGGCGCGACGGGAGTCCGGGAGGTCCCGTTGACCGTGACCGCGGCGTCGATCGACGATGGCACGACGCTGGACGCCTGGCCCGGTACGATCCAACTGGATTTCGATTCGCCGCTGCTGCTGACCTCGGTCCAAGCCGCCGACCTGACCGTCAACGGAACCCCGGCCGACGGTGTCACGGTCGTCGATGGCGACACGTTGCTTTTCGACATCACCGGTGCGCTTGACGCCGACGGGGTATATACGGTTGCGCTAGCTGCGGACGTGATGGAAAACCTGTTCGGTTCGGGCAACACGGCGTTGTCGCTGTCGTTTACGCTCGACACCACCTCGCCGGTGGTCACGACCAGCAGCATCGACGCCGGGCAGATCATCGAGCCGGGCAACCTGACTTACACCGTCACGTTCAGCGAAGCGTTGGAGACCGACGGGTTGGGGCCGGAGGATGTGACGTTGGTCGAAAACACGTTCGGCACCCCATTCGCGCCGACCGATTTCGATTATGATCCTGAAACGTACACCTTGACCGTCGATTTCCATGGGCTGTACGACGGCGTCTACACATTGACATTGATCAGCGGACCGGATGCCTTCCGGGATCTGGTCGGCAACCAACTGAACGGCTGGCCCAGCCATCCGTTGCCCTCGGGGCAGGGACACCCGGCCCCGGACGATTTTGTGTTGAACTTTTTCGTCGATGCGGCCGCAGACCTGCCGTATCCGGTGCCGCTGGAGCCTAAGGCGCCGCTGGGCGGCTTGATCTTTGATCCGTCCGTGCGGGGCTCGATTCACGTGGCTGGCGATTTCGATGGGTATGCCGTGGAATTGGACTCGGAACAGACGGTGACGGTGGTCCTGACGCCACAGGGCGGGCTGCAGGGCTCGATCGAGTTGCTCGGTCCGGGGGATGTGAGCATCGCCACGGCGTCCGCAGCAGCGGCGGATGAGACCGTCGTGTTGCAGACGGCCCCGGCGGCCGACGCCGGTACGTACCGCGTCCTGATCGGCGGGGTCGACTCCAGCACCGGTGGATACACCGCCCGGCTGATCCTGAACGCGGCGGTCGAGCTGGAAGAGCATGGCGGAGCGCGCAACGACGACCTCGATTCGGCCCAGGACCTGTCCGGCAGCTTGATCGATCTGGGCGGCGGCATCCAGCGGGCGGCGGTCCTGGGGCAGGCTCAGCAATACGCGGGCGGTACGGTATCGCGGATCAGCGGGGTGTCGTACGGCGCATCGCTGGCCACGCTGACCGACGGTGTGTTCCGGCCGCGCGGGACGTGGTGGACCAGCGGCACCGTCTACTGGTACGACGTGAACACCCAGTTCGAGATTGTCTTGGATTCGGTGGAAACGATCACCGGCGCCCGCGTCCAGGCGGACAACAATGACCAGTATCAGTTGGACTGGTACGATGCCGACGACGAGATATGGAAACCGCTGTGGATCATCCCGGATTATTCCGACCGCATCGGCGGCGGTGTGATCACGCGGCCGGATTACCCGCTGACCGACAGCGACGAGTTTCAAACGTTCGCTGAGCCCGTGACCACCGACCGGCTGCGTTTCCGGGCGGTCAGTGGCGACGGCAATTACTCGGCGTCCGAGATCCAGTTGCAGGTGGTGGGAGATTTCTATTCGCTGGAGTTGGACGCGGGCGAGGCGGTCTCCAGCGTGGTGACGGCGGCGGGGGTTGGCAATGTGTCGCTGGAGCTGCTGGACGCTGCCGGTACGCCGCTGGCCGCAGGACTGGCCGGCCCGTCGAACGTCAGCCAGGCGATCAGCGATTTTCTCGCTCCTGCAACGGGAACGTATTACTGGCGGGTGTGGGGCGACGGCGAGTACAGCTTGGTGATCGTGCGGGGCGCTGCGTTCGATCAGGAGCCCAACGACACGCCCGAGACTGCGCAGCCGATCAGCACCACCGGCGCGGTGCTGGGGCATCTGTGGCGGACCGCCGGCGAGAGTTTCGAAAGCGGCGAGGTTCCCCAGTTGGGTTGGTCTACATCCAGCTCGGGCTCCGGAAGGATCCGCGTCATGGATCAGCACGGAGCCGGCAGCGGCGACTTCGCCTTGGTGATGGATTCGGCCAGCGGCTGGGCACGGAACGAAGCCGTCTGGACCGTCGATCTGGAAGGCGCCACCGAAGCCACGCTCAGCTTCCAGCATCGCAGTTTCGGTTCCGAGGCGAACCAGACTCTGCCCGCCGGTCCCTACACGTGGGCTCCCAATGCGGATGGCGTCGCGTTCAGTCCCGACGGTACCACCTGGTATCGATTGTGGAGTCCCGTTTTATCCACCACGTGGCAGACGGTCACGGTGGATTTGGTGGCTCAGGCCGCTGCTCGTGGTATCGAGTTGAGCGATTCGATGCAGATCAAGTTCCAGCAATACGACCAGTATGCCGTTCCTGATGGCGGACGTGCTTTTGACAACATCTCGATCACGACCGACGCCAGTGTCGATCAGTACCTGGTCGAGGTTGTGGAGGGTGATCCCCTGACGATCACGACCACCACGCCGGGTGGCGGAGCGGGCGAGCCGGTCAATACACTGGTGCCGCGGATCGAGTTGTTCGCGCCCGACGGCACCTCGGTCGGCAGCAACAGCAGCGGAGCGGCTGACGGCCGCAATGCGCTGCTGGAACACGTGGCTGCCGCTTCGGGGACTTACCGTATGTTGGTCACGGCGGTGTCCGGGACGGGGGCCTACACCATGCGCATCGACGGCGCCACCGGCACGCAGACCTTCCATGTGCTGAGTTCCGATCCGGTGGACGGCGCCCGCTTGGCGGATTTCCCCGCGACGTTCCGCGTCGATCTGTCCGAAGGTGTCTTGCTGACGTCCCTGGAGCCGTCGGACTTGCAGATCACGTTGCCGGACAGCACGATCGTGCCTGCCGATGCGGTGACTCTGATCGATGCCCGGACGCTGGAGTTCGCCATCGCGTCGGCCGCAGCCGACGACGGCCCGTACCAGTTGAGCCTGGCGGCGGGCAGCTTGACGGCCGTCTCCGGGACACTGTTGGAGTCGTTCGATGCGACGTTCGAGTTCGACACGACGGGGCCCATCGTCGTGGACACGTCGATCCCCGATGGCGGGACTATTAATGCCGGACTGCTGACCTGGACTGTGACGTTTAATGAGCCGTTGGCGACAGAAGGGTTGGGGCCGGAAGACGTGACGCTGGCCGCCGGTGGCGATTCTTGGAACCCGGACACGTTCGATTACGAGCAGGCCACCGACACCCTGACGGTGACTTTCGACTACGTTCTCGAAGGCGATTATACGCTGACCCTGGCCAGCGGGCCGACCGCGTTCCGCGACCTGGTGGGAAACTTGCTGGACGGCAATGCCGACGGCACGCCGGGTGATCCGTACACGATCAGCTTTACGGTCAATACAACCGAAGCCCCGTTGGCGGCGCCGTTTGCGCCGGTCGAACCGTTGGGGTCCCTGATCTATACCACAGTCCATCCGGGGTTGTTTGGCGTTGCTGAGGATGTGGATGTCCTGACGGCTGTTCTGGATGCCGGTCAGACAGCAACGGTGCTTTTCACGCCGCTGGACGCATCGATTCGAGCCGAGGTTCAGTGGATCGGTCCGTCCGGCGTGCTGGAGACAGCCACTGCGGCGGCCGCGGGGGAAGTATTGCTGATCCAGACGGCGCCGGTAGCGGAAGACGGAACGTACCGCATCCAGCTCACGGCGCTGGACGGCACCGGCGGCTACGAAGTCCGGGTGGTCCTGAACGCCGGGCTGGAACACGAGTCGGTTTTCGCTTCGGAGACGAACGACCTGCAAGCCGACTCGCAGGATCTGAACGGTTCGGCTGTCGTCTTGAACGGGGGAGCGGACCGCTTGGCCGTCGTCGGGGTGGCGGATGGCAGCACGCCGGACTACTATGCTTGGCAGTTGACCGAGGGCCAGTACGCCACGGTGGTCGTCCACGGCCAGAAGGATGCGCCGGTCGAGGTGGAATTGTACGACTCCGACGGGGCACTTCTGGCGATCGGCAGCACCGGCGCTACGAACGTCGACCAGCACATCCGCTTGTTCCGGGCGCCTGTGACGGGAACGTACCATGCGCGGATCACCGGCGCGGCGGGGACATCGTATGCCCTGGTGGTCACGCGGGACGCCGATTTCGAGATCGAACCGAATGGGGACGCCGAATCGGCCTTGTCCAGCCTGGCGTACGTCGACACGGTGCTGGGGCACGTGGGCGGGAAAGGTGGCTCGCTGCACGTGGGGCTGCTGGCAGCCGACAATACGGGAAATGCGGCCGATGTACGGACGAAACTCGAGAATCTCGGCTGGTTCGATTCGATCACCGTCATCCATGTGAACTCGACCACCCCGACGCTGGAGACCTTGCAGGCGTTCGACAGCGTTGTGCTGTGGAGCTGGAACACTTTCGCCAACTCGACGCAGTTGGGCAACGTTCTGGCCGACTATGTGGACGGTGGAGGGGGAGTAGTCATCCAGACGTTTGCGACGTCGTCGACCACCTATTCGCCGCAGGGCCGGTGGCGGACCGACGGCTATCACCCCATCGCGCAGACGGGTTGGACTTCCGGCAGCTCGCTCACGCTGGGCACCGTCGCCGATCCGGCGCATCCGATCATGGACGGTGTTTCCAGCTTCTCGGGCGGCAGCAGCAGTTGGCGTGGCACCGGAGCGCTGGCCGCGGATGCAAACCTGATCGCCAGTTGGAGCAATGGTACACCTTTGGTGGCCGATCTCCTGACATTTGAATCGCCCATCGTGCTCCTCAATTTCTATCCGCCTTCTTCCTCCGTCGGCTCAGGTCTCTGGGATGCCTCTACCGACGGCGACCTGCTAATGGGCAATGCCCTGCGCTACGCCGCCGGAGTGACCGACCGGGCCGACTTCTACCGGTTCCCGGTCGACTCGGCCCAGACGTTCACGTTGGAGACGTCGCGGCCCGCCGGCGGCGCCGGCCAGTTTGTGAACGACTTGGACCCGGAATTCGAGCTGCGCGATCCCAACGGAGTGCTGGTCTCGCATACGAACATTGTCGGCGATGAATCGCTGACGCACACCGCCGCGGTGACGGGCGATTATCTCTTGCGGGTGTTTGGCGCGGACGAACCGGGCGAGTACGTGCTGCGGGCCACCGGTCTGCCATTCGCCCCTTTGCCGTTGGTGGTAACGGCAGCTGATCCGGAAGACGGCGCGCTGCTGAGCGCCTATCCGGCGGTCTACCGCGTGGTGTTTTCCGAACCGATCCTGCTGACAACACTCGAACCCGGCGACTTGACCGTCGACGGGGTTCCCGCGGATGGTCTGACGCTGATCGATGCGCGCACGGTCGACTTCACGATCGCGTCCGCCGATACCGGGGATGGCCTGTACCATGTCGAGATCGCCGCCGGGACGATCACCAGCCTGTCCGGTCAGGGGCTCGAAGCGTTTTCGGCCACGTTCGACTACGATGCGACCAATCCCACGGTGATCGCCAGTTCGATTTGGGAGGGCGACGTGGTCCCGCCCGGCAGCCTGGTCTACCAGGTGCAGTTCAGCGAGGAACTGGCCACCGCGGACTTGGGCGCCGAGGACGTGACGCTGGTCGACAGCATCAGCGGCGGCTCGGTCGCGGCGGATGCGTTCGAGTACGACCCGGGAACCAGCACGGCGACGGTGACGTACGATCACGTACCCGAAGGCAATTACACGCTGACCTTGCTCACATCGGCGACGGCTTTCCGCGACCGCCGAGGCAATCTGCTGGACGGTTCCCCTAGCTTCCCCTTGCCCTCGGGCGACGGCACGCCGGGCGATCCGTTCGTGGTCGATTTCCAGGTGGACCGCACGACGGACGACTTCCCCGTGCCATTGGCATGGGTGGCTCCGGCGGGCGGACTGATTCATGCGGGCTCGGTCGCCGGGGTACTGAACACCACGGGCGACGTGGATGCGTTTACCGTCGACGTGGATCCCGGCCAGACGATTTCGCTGGTCTTGATTCCGCAGAGTGGTGATCCGCAGGCACGGCTGGAGTTGCTGGCGCCCGATGACGCGTCGTTAGGCGCGGCCGACGCGTCGGCGGCCGGCCAAACGGTCTACTTGCAGACGCTGCCCGCAGCGGACGGGGGCACGTACCGGATCCAGGTGAGCAGTCTGGACGGTGTGGGCGCGTACGACTTGCGCGTCATTCTGAACGCGGCCTTGGAGGAGGAGTCTTGGGGCGGCGACCCGAATAACGATTTGGCCGGCGCGCAGGACCTGGCGGCCGCTTGGATCGAAGTGGGTAATGGCAGCCAGCGGGTCGCCGTGCTGGGCACCGCCGACGGCGCGGGCGGGACGGCCGATGTCTACCGCGTCGACCTGGACGCCGGTGATGTGCTCACGTGGCTGCTGACCGGATCGGCCGGCAACCAGCCCACGTTCGAGGTGATGGATGCATCCGGTACGGTGCTGGCGCTCGGCGCCGGCGGGACAGTCGGCGCGGGGCAAAGCGTCACGGAATTCGTGGTGCCCGACAGCGGTGCGTACTACGCGCGGGTCGCGGGCAGCGGCGACTACTCGCTGCTGGCGGTCCGCAACACGGGTTTCCGCTTGGCGGACCAGGTGTACTTCACGGACTTCGAAAGCGGCGCCGGGCCGGAGTGGTCGACCTCGATCACGGACAACTCGGTGGCCGCCTTTACGCGGTTTTTGGGCCGCTTCAGCAACGGCGCGGCCACCTTGACGCTGCCCACCGTACCCGGCCGGGCTTACGTCGTGGAGTTCGACCTGATGATCATCGACAGTTGGGACGGCAACAGCACCTCGAACGGCCCGGACTATTTCAACGTGGATGTCGACGGGACGCGCGTCTTCCATCACACGTTCACCACATCGGGCACCAATCAGACCTACCCCCGCATGCCGGACGTCAGTGGCCAGAACTTCGGCTGGGGCCATTGGAACGATGCGATCTACCGCGGGATCTCGATCCCCTTCATCGCCTCCGCCAACAGCACGGCCATCCGTTTCTACGACGGCGGCCTGCAGGGGTTGCACGACGAATCGTGGGGGATCGACAACGTACGTGTGGCAGCACAGGATATCGGCTTGACTGGCCGTGTGCTGGGACACTACGACACGGGCGTGGACCAGTATCAGTTCACCGCCGAAGAGGGCGATCAACTGACGATCCACACGACGACGCCGGGCGACGGGCCCGGTCAGCCAGTCAATACATTCGACGCCTATTTGCAGCTCTACGGTCCGGAAGGTCTGCTGGTTGCCCTGGACGACGACAGCGGGCCGCAGAACGACGGCCGCAACGCACAGATCCTGTACACGGTGCCCGAGGGTGCGGCGGGAGCCTATACGCTGCGCGTGCAGGGCACCGGAGCCGGTGCGTATACGGTCAACATCGAAGGCGCGACGGGCATAGTCAGCCCGTTGCCCGAGGTCGTGGCCACGATGCCCGTCGAAGGACAGCGGTTCGCCGGCCCCCCCACGTCGCTCGAATTGACCTTTTCCCAATGGCTGCGAGTGGACACGCTGGATGCCGCCGACCTGACGCTGGACGGCGGCGCCACGGTGACCGGCATCCAAGTGATCGATGGCCGCACGGTCCGCTACCTGCTGGACGTGCCGGACATCGAGGCCACGTACACCTACACGTTGGCAGCCGCCAGCGTGCTGGATCTGCAGGGCGACGCGAACCCGGAGTATCAGGGCACGTTCTTGATCGACAAGACGGGGCCGCGTGTGGTAGCGCAGATTCCCGCCCTGCAGACGTCGGCGCCTTTCACGCAACTGACCTTTGTATTCGACGAACCGATCAACCCGGTCAGCTTCACCACGTCGGACGTAACGCAGTTCATAGGACCGGGCGGCGCTAATCTGACGACGCAATTGACGAGCGTCACCGTGTCCGGCAATCAGGCTACCGTCACGTTCAACGCCCAGTCAGCTCAAGGCACCTACATCATGCGGATCGGGCCGGACATCGAGGATCTGGTCGGCAACAAAATGGACCAGAACGCCAATGGGATACCGGGCGAGGAGGGGGACTACTACCTGGCGACGGTCGACCTTCAATCGGCGGATCTAATCGTCAGTTCTCTGGATCTGCCGGAAACCGCTGTGTTCGAAGCGCCGATCACCTTCTCTTGGACGGTACAGAACATCGGCAGCGATCCGGCGGTCGAGGGTTGGAAGGATCAGGCTTGGCTGTCGCCCGATCCCGTCTTCAACGCCAACGCCATCCCGTTGTTGGCCACACCGGTTTCCCCACCGGCCGGCAGCATCCCGTTGGGTGCCAATGGCACCTACACACAGACCGCCACGGTCAACCTGCCGCTCACGGCCGCGTTGTCCGACGGCATCTATTACATCCTGGTCAAGACCGACGCCCTGGACCAGCAGCCGGAGGACAACGAGAACAACAACTTCAAATCCGAGTCGATCTCCGTCGCATTGCCGCCGCTGCCGGATCTGGTGGTCAGCAGCATCGACGCGCCGATCGAAGCCTTTTCGGGGCAGAATATCCAGTATTCGTGGACCGTGACCAACCAAGGGACCGGCCCCGCCACCGGCACCTGGCGCGACCGCGTGCTGCTGTCCACCGACACGGTCGTGGGCAACGACCTGTTGCTGGGCAACTTCTCGTTCACGGGCACGATCGAGCCTGGCGAGTCGATTACGCGGACGCAGACGTACACCTTGCCGATCGCGATGGAAGGCGACCGCTGGTTCATCGTCCGGACGGACATCTACAACGAAGTATTCGAACATGCCAACGAGGGAAACAACACCCGCGTGTCCGACGTGCCGATGACCGTCCAGTTGTCCCCGTTCCCCAATTTGCAGGTGACCGAGGTGATTACGCCCGCCGAGGCGTTTTCCAGCCAGCAAGCGGTGGTCCAGTGGGTGGTTACCAATACGGGAGATGCCTCGACCAGCGCCCCGGTCTGGTACGACCGCGTGTGGCTGTCCACCGACGACGTGCTGGATGGCAGCGACACGTACCTGGGCCAAGTCGCCAATCCCAGCTATCTGACCCCCGGCGACAGCTATCTGAACAGTTTGACGGTCACGTTGCCGCAGGGGATTCAAGGCGACTACTGGTTCATCGTCAAAACGGACGCCGGCAACCATGTCTATGAACACAACAACGAGCACGACAATGTGGGGGTCGGCCCGAAGACACGCGTGACGATGACTCCGCCGCCCGATCTTCGCGTGACCGAGATCACGGGGCCCGATCTGGCGTTCTCCAACCAGACGGTGACGGTCAGTTGGACGGTGCTGAACGACGACACGACGCCAGGCGCGGGTGGCCGGACGCTGCAGACCGGCTGGTTCGACACGGTGTATCTGTCCTCGTCCCCGGACAGTCTGGTCGATGCGATCAACATGGGCCGTGTGTGGC
>REEF01000191.1 GCA_007695205.1 Planctomycetaceae bacterium | reverse complement strand
AAGTACACCCCACTGGATTCGAACCAGTAACCTTCGGTTCCGTAGACCGATGCTCTATCCAATTGAGCTAGGGGTGCAAAGCTGGGATGCGTTCGGTTCCCCAGGCAAGGCCTGACCACTCGTCAACTCAAATCTGACCGAGATTATTGCACAAAGCATCGCTCGTCGCAAGAAGGCCAAATCGATTTGATCCGATTTTCATCGCACTTAAGAAAATCTACTCATTGGGTGAATTTTTCCAAGGTTAAAGCAAGCTTTTTGGTTCCCAAAAGAAAAACACGCGTTATGGGGTGTTTTGCATTGTTCAGTCCGTGTGGTGCGTTGCCTCGTGGGTTCCTACAGGTAATTGGGCCAATACACCTCCGGGAAATGGCGTCCACAACCCAACGCGGATGCCGGCGTCGCTGAGCAGTCGACCGGTCCAGACGTTGCACGTGTTGAACAGATGATAACGTCCGGTGGCCTCGTAAAAGGCGTCAGAATCGATGTAGTGAGCACCGCGAATCGGGGTGGCTCGTCCTTCTTCTGACAGGACCATGGTGTCGCGAATCCCTTGGGATAACCGAACGTACTGGTCGCGACTGATGCGGAATCTTCGGCATTGGGGACTGGCCGCAGGCAGATCGTACAGCAGATCGGCTCGTAACGCGCTGCCGCCCAGTCCGATCGAAGCTTTGGCAACCGTTGTCACTCGTACATCGGCCCATGTCGGTGTTTCCAGATAGAATTGGCGATTGCCCCAACCGAACGCCACATATCGATATCCGGAGACGTCCGCCGGAAAATCCTCGGGTGACAGCAGATCCCACCAATTCTGCTGCGGGTTCTGCAGAGGCAGGACTAGATCGGTATGAACGCCGTTGTCGATCACGGCGATTTCGATGCCATCGGGATCCGGGCGAAAGTCGGTGTTGGTGGGAATCCAGGCCAGCCCGAAACCTGCGGCCAAGTAGAGCAGGACCATCGACACGAAGATCACCAGGGCCAGACCGACGTATCGCAGCCAGCGGCGGATTCGGGTGCGCCACGGCTGCACGTCGGTTGACGTCCTTCCCGCCGAGTTTGCAATCGGAGCACTTGCTGGTTCAGACGGGACTCTGCGGGGCGTTGTCACGTTTTCCCTTTGCCGACCATCGGAGTTGCATTTGGGAGCGAACCTAAGGGTAAAGCGTTATCCGTTAGACCACAAGCCGCGATCCAGCTTGATTTCGAGGGCGGTTAAGTTAAGCTAAGCTTCTTACGTTTTGTCATTTTCCCCGTTTAACTCTTGCACGTTTTGGTCATCCCGATGATGAACTCGCATTTTGGCCGATGCATTTCGGCGTTGGTCGTGTTTTCCTGCTTGTCCGTCGCGACGATGTTCGCCACCGCATCGCAGCGGGACGGGGCGGTGGAAGGGTACGCCGATTTCGATACGTTGCGGATCCAGTTGGAAGAGCTGAATCGATCTCCTTTCGCTAACTTGTCGGTATTGGGACGCACTCGTGAAGGTCGTGAGATCTTCTTGGTGACGATCGGCAAGGGGCGCGTGGACGATCGTCCGGGGATCCTGGTGATCGGTGGTCTGGATGCTACGCAGTTGTACGGCAGCGAGTTGGCCGTTCGTGTGGCGCGGCGGTTGGTACAGCAAGCGGCCGACGACTCGGAGGTTGCCGGTCTACTGGACCGCATCACCTTCTACATCATCCCTCGTGCGTCGCCGGACGCTTGTGAATTCTTTTTCATTCGGCCGTTCGAACAGCGTACGACCAATACGCGACCGACCGATGATGATCATGACGGACGCGTCGATGAGGACCCACCGAACGATCTGGACGGCGACGGCTGGATCACGGCGATGCGAGTCGAGCAGCCGGGTGGTCGGTATATTGCACATCCGGATGATCCGCGAGTGATGATTTTGGCCGACCCTGCCAAAGGCGAACGCGGTAGGTGGACGCTGCACGAAGAGGGCAGTGATCTGGATGGAGACGGTCGAATCAACGAGGATCCGGTAGGTGGTGTGGCGTTCGATCGCAATTGGACGTTCAACTATCCCTATTTCGAAAAAGGTGCGGGTCCCTTCCAGATCAGTGAGCCGGAGACGCAGGCGGTGGCCGACTTTGCGTTCGGTCGACGCAACATTGCCCTGATGTTCACTTTTACCACGCAGGACAACTTGTTTCATCTGCCCAAGAGCGAACCATCGGCGCGGCAAGGCAGGATCAAGACCAAGTTATTGGAAGCCGATTCCGGGCATCTGGAACGGATCGGCAAGTTGTACCGCGAGTTGCATGGCGGCAGCGATTCCCCTTCACCGCCCGCGGGACAGGGTTCAATATCCGATTGGGCCTACTTCCACTACGGGCGATGGTCGCTGGCCGGCCGAGCCTGGTGGATCCCCAAATCGATCCCGACAACCTCGGAAGATCAAGATCAGGAGGCTTCCGCCGAGTCGTCCGAAGCGGACGAGCCGGTCGCTAAACCGGTGAAGCCCGCGAAACCGGCGGCAGCGGGCGCATCGAGCAACGATTCGCGGGGCCGCGACGACTTGCAGGCGTTGGCCTGGTTTGCCAGCCAAGGCATCGACGGGTTCGTTCCATGGCGTGCGATCGAACACCCCGATTTTCCGGGGCGGCGAGTGCAGATCGGGGGCTTCCAGCCCTATCGGCGTTCCAATCCGCCGCTAGCGGAATTGGACGGCCTGGACGGCAAGCACGTGGACTTCTTCCGTCAACTGGCGGGCATGCTTCCTCGGCTGCGCATCCCCGATGTCCGGACCGAATCACTGGGCGGCGGCGTGTGGCGGATCAAAGCCACGGTGGTCAACGAAGGAACGCTGCCTACGTTTCCGCAGATGGGCGAGATCAGCCGTCAAACACAACCCGTGCAGATCGCCATCGAATTGCCTGACGGCGCCGCGTTAATCACCAGCCATGCTCGTCGGCAGTTGCCCACCTTGGCCGGCAGCGGCGGGCACGTCACCGAAACCTTCCTGATTCGTTTGGAACCTGATTTTGTCGAGGGGCGGCTCAGGCTTCGTGCTTGGGCGCCGTCGGTTGGCAGCACCCGTCGCGTTGTTTCTCTGTCGCCCAGTTCAAGGTAGCAAAACCCGATGAAAAAATATCCTGCAGCGATCCTGATGACGATCTTTCTATCGAGCTTGTCGTTGATCCTCTTGGGGCAGATGTCCGCCGCCAGCGAACCCGTTTACCAACCGGTCGGTGCACCGGCCGATCCGAAAGTATCCATCGCCTGGAACCGCTATTACGACTATGCGGAAACGACGCGCCTACTGCACAAGTTGGTCGAGCAGCATTCACAACTGGCACACTTGCGCAGTCTCGGACGCTCGTATCACGGGCGCGAGATCTGGTTGATGACCATCACCAACCCGGACACGGGCGATCATGCCAGCAAGCCGGCATTTTGGATCGACGGCGGCATTCACGGCAACGAAATCCAGGCGACCGAAGTCACGATGTACACGGCTTGGTACCTGCTGGAGATGTATGGACGCAACGAGTTCATCACGCGTTTGGTCGACGAGCGGACCTTTTACCTGCTGCCGATGCTCAGTCCCGATTCCCGCGATGCGCACATGCATGGCCCGGCCACCACCCATTCGCCGCGCACCGGCCTGCGTCCCTTCGATGCGGATCGTGATGGATTGTTCGACGAGGACGGACCGAACGATTTGGACGGGGACGGGCACATCACTCAGATGCGAGTGCGTGATCCGAATGGTCGGCACATCCCGCATCCTAAGTATCCGCACGTCATGATCCCGGCCGAACCGGGCCAGCCGGGCAAGTATCGGCTGTTGGGAACGGAGGGGTATGACGTGGACGGCGATGGTCGCATCAACGAAGATGCACCGGGCGGGTACGACCCGAACCGCGACTGGCCTTGGCAGTGGCAGCCCCAGTACGTCCAATCGGGCGCGGGCCCTTATCCGTTGTGGGTCGGTCCTAACCGCATGGCAGCCGAGTTCATCATCGCGCATCCGAACATTGCCGGGGCTCAATCGTATCACAACACGGCGGGCATGATCCTGCGCGGACCGGGGTTGAAATCCGAACGATGGGATCGGGCTGACATCGCTGTCTTCGACGCCTTGGGCAAACAGGGCGAGGACATTTTGCCCGGTTACCGGTACCTGACAATGGCCGACGATCTGTATGAAGGGCATGGGGTCGAGGTCGACTGGTTGTATTCGATGCGAGGCATTTTTTCGTTTACCAACGAGTTGTTCACGCCTGAGAATTTCTTCCGGCAGACCGATGGCGGCCGTTTCTTTGCCACCGAGGAGACACGAGCCAAATTCGACCGATTACTGCTGTTCGGCGATGGCTTCGTCCCGTGGCGCGAGGTCGATCATCCGCAGTACGGACGCATCGAGGTGGGCGGGATGAAGAAAAACTGGGGTCGGCAACCCCCCTCGTTCCTGCTGGAAGAAGAATGCCACCGCAACATGGCGTTCACCTTGTACCACGCCGAGCAGATGCCTCAGATTCAGTTCCAGCGACTAAAAGCCAAGCGATTGGACGGAGCCATCTACGAGATCACTGCCGTGTTTTCGAATCCCAAACTGATCCCAACTCGAGCCGCTGTCGACGTGGCTCGCAACATCACGTCGCCCGACATTATCCGCATCGAGGGCCCGGAACTGTCCATCATCACTGGGCTTTGGAGCCGTGACCCGTTCTTTCGGGAAGCCAGTGAGCAGGTACACGAGCCCGAGCGTCTGCGTATCCCCACGGTGCCCGGCATGGGCGCCGTCTATGCCCGCTGGCTGGTAACCGACCCCGGGCCGTGGCGGGTGAGCATGACCTCTGTCAAGGGCGGTTCGGTGTTCCAGGAACTGCACGCCCCGGATTCACCCTGACGCGGCAACGGTCCGGCGATGGTCCAGACGACCCGGCGACCTGCGGACAGGAATGTCAGTCCTACTCGGCTTTTGTGTTTTCCCGGGCACTGGTAGGATGGCGGCCAGGCTTGGTGGACTCGTGGGCGGTTAACGACTGATTTCTAACGAAGACAGGAGTACTGGGCAACGGCATGAAAACGATCTATCTGGATTACAATGCAACGACGCCGATTGCGCCCAGTGCGATTCAGGCGATGCTGCCGTTTTTGTCGGAGCATTTCGGCAATCCGTCCAGTAACCACTCGCTGGGCCGAGCTTGCCAGGAGGCGATCGAGGACGCGCGTTGTAAAGTGGCCATGCTGATCGGTGCGGATCCGGACGAGGTATTTTTTACGTCGGGGGGCACCGAGAGCAATAATCTGGCCATCCAAGGTGCGATGCTACTGAACTCGCCGCCCATGGACGGGCATCTGATCGTCTCGGCGATCGAACATCCGGCCGTTTCCGAACCGGCCAGGCATCTGCAGCGGATGGGGTTCGAAGTGACGGTGGTCCCGTGCGATGGCCAAGGACAGGTGCCGCCCGAGGAGGTGTTGACCGCGATCCGGCCGGATACGCGGCTGGTGAGCGTCATGCATGCAAATAACGAGACGGGGGTGATCCAGCCCCTGAGCGAAATCGCTCAGATCTGCCAGGATCACGAGGTGCCGCTCCACTGTGACGCGGCTCAAACGGTCGGCAAGATCCCCACGGACGTCGACGAACTGGGCGTCGATATGCTGACACTGGCCGGCCACAAGCTGTACGCACCCAAAGGCGTCGGGGCGTTGTACATTCGACGCGGGGTGCGGATCGAGCCCGTGTTACGCGGCGCCGGGCACGAGAGCGGGTTGCGGCCCGGGACGGAAAACGTGCCCTACCTGGTCGCACTGGGCCACGTGGCCGCGTTGGCGTCGAACCAACTGGACGAAGCGACTCGTCAGATGCTGCGGCTGCGCGACCAATTGTACGAACAATTATCCGCTGCCATCGGTACGGGGCTGCAGATCAACGGAGCTGCGGCGCCGCGGTTGCCCAATACGTTGAGTGTCCGGTTTCCGGAAGTCGCCGGCGCGGACCTGCTGGCCAGGATCCCGGAATTGTGCGTCTCGACCGGTTCGGCTTGTCACAGCGGCCAGGTCAGCATGTCGCCCACATTGCGCGCCATGGGGCTGACCGTCGCGCAAGCGCGAGGCACGGTGCGATTGAGCGTCGGGTGGTACACGACCGAAGACGAGCTCCAACGTGCGGCCAACCTGCTGATCGGCGCCTGGGAAGCGTTGGTGTAGCCGCCCCCAACGTTTGTTAGCGATCCCCCGCAGGACGGATTGCCAATCCGTCCCACCTATTTTCGCAACGATGAGGTAAAATCAAGCGGTGGGTACGGGTTCGGGAGTCGTTTTGGGGCAACGACCAACCCTAGGGAAACGAGCTTGCCCGAAAACGACTCTCGACCCCTTCCGCCGATTCCACTAAGAAATCTTTGGCCGAGTGCTTGTCATCTGAAAGGAAAGAAGTAGATGTCGATACACCAGAAAGAATTACGGGTCCTGATCGTGATGCTGGTCCCGCTAACCCTAACACTCAGCGCCTTCGCGCAACGTTCACGCGGACCAGCTTCCAAGCCGCTAAGCGATCAGGAGAAACAGCAGGCGGTCGCCGATTTGGAGACCCTGCTGAACAACACGCAAGCGCAGGGGCGAGTGGCTGCCGAGCACGTGGCCGACGCGATCAGCGTGCTGGATCGCGCATCGCGGGCGCTGCCGCCCGAGGACCTGTTGGATCGTTTGGCCCAGTTGCGCACCTACCGAACCGATGCGTTGTTGCCCACCGCGAGCCGACCGTTGCGCCGCACCGATCTACTGGACCGACAGATGCTCACCCTGGAACTGAACGCACTGGCCCGCTCCGCGCCGGATCGCGTGACGGCGCATCCGGCCGCCGACGCGTTTCCCGGCCAGGTGCCCGAACAGGCTGAGCCCGTGACGCGTGAAATCGAGATCGTCACGGATCGGCCGGGCTGGATGAATACAGGGATCTACGCCCACCCCCGCAGCCCCTACTGGCAATCGACCGGACTGTACGCGATCCCTGGCCAGCCGCTCACGGTGACGGTTCCCGACATCGCGGTCGACAACGGTCTGTCGGTGCGCATCGGTTGCCATAGCGATCAGCTCTGGCGATTGGACTCCTGGTCCCGAGCTCCGGATATCTGTTCGCGCCGACCGATCCAAGCGGAAGTGACCCAGGCGGTCAACGCCTTTGGCGGCCTGGTATACATCGAAACGCCCCGCGATTGGTCCGCGCCCGCATTTCGGGTCACCATCGCCGGTGCAGTCCCTGCCCCGCACTACGTGCATGGCGTGACGCCGATCGACCAGTGGCGACAATCCATCCGCCAGCTACCGGCGCCGTGGGCCGAATTGCAGACCGACAAGGTGATTCTGACACTACCCTCGGAAGTCGTTCGCGATTTGGACAATCCGGAACAACTGATGAATTTTTGGGACGATATCATGGACCGGTACATGGAACTGCTGGGACTGCCGCCGGAGCGTCGCCGAGTCGAACGGTTTGTTTCCGATCTGCAGATCAGCGCCGGCTACATGCACTCGGGCTATCCCCTGATGACGATGCTGGACATCACCACGACCATGGTGGACATCGATCGGATTCGTGGCAATCGACACCATGGTGTCTGGGGCCTGTTCCACGAGATCGGTCACAATCACCAGCACAGCGACTGGACGTTCGCCGGGACGACCGAAGTGACCGTGAATCTTTTTTCGTTGTACCTGATGGACAAGATCTGTGACTTGCCGCTGGGCGGTCACCCGTCGGTGACTCCCGAAGCACGCACGCGAACGATGCGAAACTACTTTGCCAAGGGTACCCCATTCGATCAGTGGAAATCGAGCCCCTTCTTGGCTTTGGCCATGTACATGCAAATGATCGAACGATTCGGTTGGGAACCGTTCACTCAGGTCTTCACCGAGTATCGTAGCTTGGCCGAAGACGAGCGGCCGAAGTCGGACGATCAGAAACGAGACCAGTGGTTGATCCGTTTTTCGCGAGCCGTTCAACACGATCTGGGGCCGTTCTTTCATGCGTGGGGCGTTCCGGTCAGCGATGCAGCGCGAGCGGCCATCGCCGATCTGCCAACCTGGATGCCCGAGGATCTGCCAGCGCCTGCAGCCACCAGCGAGTCATCATGACGGCGACGCATGCCACCTGCCTGGAACCGTTGAGCGACTGGTTGTTGCAGGCCGCTGTGTCAGGAGCATCCGATCTGCACGTGCTGGCCGGTCATCCGCCCATCGTGCGCTGTCATGGCCAATTGACGGAACTGACCGACCAGCCGCTGGACGGCTCGACGGTAACCCAACTGTTGACAACCCTTTGCCCACCCCATGCCATCCAGCGGTTCCGCGAAGACAGGAACGTGGACTTTGCCCTCGAGTTGCCCGCGGAGGAAACTCGCCGGCGTTTTCGTGCCAACTACTTCTTGGGCGGGCAGCAGATGGGCGCATGCTTCCGAGTCATCCCGTCGCAGATCCCCGACTTCCTCTGGGCCGGGTTCCCTGCCGATTTGGCGCAACGACTGGCCCATTTTCGTAATGGACTGATCCTGTTCTGCGGAGTCGCCGGAAGCGGGAAGACCACGTCGCTGGCCATGATCGTCAATCTGCTGAACCAGCAGGGTGGCAATCGGATCATCACGGTCGAGGAGCCGGTCGAGTACATCTTTCCCCGGATCGCGCACAGCGTGGTGACCCAACGCGAAGTCGGATTGGACGTCCATACGTTCGCCGACGGATTGAAGTACGCCTTGCGCCAGGACCCGGACGTGATCCTGGCCGGTGAGATCCGAGACCTGGAGACGGCCCAGATGGCGTTAAGTGCTGCCGAGACGGGTCATCTGGTCTTTTCCACGTTGCATACTCGGGATGCCAAAGGCGCGATTTCCCGATACGCCGATCTGTTCCCGCAGGACGTCCAGCGCGAGATCCGGTCGCAGTTGTCGTTCAGTCTACGCGCGGTGATCGCCCAACATCTGTTGCCCAACATCGATCCGGGCGAAAAACGCGTTTTGGCGCTCGAGATCCTATTGAACAACGCCCCGATCGCCAGTGCCATTCGGACAGGCAAGATCGAATCGATCGACACGAACATCCTGACCGGTCGCGCCGAGGGCATGATCACGCTGGACGAATCCATCCGCCGTCTGATGCACGACGGCAGGATCAGCCGCCAGACGGCGGAATCCTACGTCAGCTCCCCCGACCGACTCCGCTGACCGATCTGCCTGCTTCGCCTTGCCTCCCTTTGCCGTGTTGGGTTCGAGAGGCCTTGAAGTGCAAAAGGTGCCACCCATCTATCTTTTGTCGATGAGTGACATCTTCTTCGCCCAAAGTTCGCTGCCCATTTGATGGAGGGCACTTATTGGCCGTTTCCACGCGGGCTGTTCGTTCTGCACCGCCGCAAAGATGGCAGGCGTTGCAAAGTGAATCCCACGCTCCCCCGCCATAATCCAAACAAGCAGAAACGCCATTTTCCGCGAGGTTTCCGCACGTTGCTGCCGATCGTCGAACCCCAACTCCTCGAACGGACCGACATATCCTCCCTCGATCGTTCCAATTTCGCCGCCTTCCATGACTTGTTCGCCCGGTTGGAGCTCTTCGCCCGTCTGTTTCTCAGGCATCCCACCCCCCTTTCGTAATGCCGTGGTGCATCGTCGGAATCAGCATCTTGATCCAGCTCCGACGACTGACTTGACGAGCCAACCAACCTCGAGTTCAGCATTGTTGTTCCAGCAGCAGCCTTCATTGTACGCCCCCATTCTGCAAGTCCCCATGTTTTCCTCAGGTGGTCGGGCATCGTCGCAGCGAAAACTCGAAGGACCCTGGTCGTTGACAGCGGTGGTGGTTGTGTTGCAGTGGGCTGTGCTGTTACACTGAAACGTCTCACGTCACCTCCAGGTAGAGAAGTACCATTTTGTTCCAGGGAGCTGCCGATGATTCGATACTTTTCGCTCGTTTTCCCTTGGATCGCCCTTGGCGGGTTGGTGATCGGTTCGGCTGGACGGTTGATCGCGGACGATCGAGGCGAGGCAACATCGGCAGAGTCCTCCGCGCGAACTCGTGAGCAGATCGAGCAGGATTGGTTGCGTCAACTGGTGGTGCGACCATTGCCCCCCGAGCCGCTGGGGAATCGACCGGCGGCAGCGGTCAGCACGGCAGACGACGCGTCGGGCGCCGTCGATGGAATCGTGAACGGTTCGTATGGTTTCCACACGGGTCTGGATCCTTCGCCGTGGTGGCAGGTCGATTTGCAGCAGGTCGTGCCTGTCGATCGGATCGTGGTCTACAATCGATGCGATGGCGACGTCCATGATCGCGCGTCGCGTATCCAGGCGTTGATCTCCGAGGATGGAGAACACTGGCACAGCGTGTATCGACACGATGGGACACCGTTTTTCGGACAGGTCGACGGCAAGCCATTGGCAATCGATGCTGCCGGGGCGATGGCTCGTTTCGTCCGACTGCAGCTCCCCGGTCCGCAGTACCTTCACCTGGACCAGGTTCAAGTCTTCCGCTCGGGGGCTACCGAGAACATCGCGTTGGGCAAGCCCGCGGACCAATCGAGTGCCAGCCCATGGTCGCGGGGGTCCTTGTCCATCGCGCCCGATCTTGTCGAGGATCTGGCGACGGTGATCCCGGAAGTGGCGGACGTGATCGAGGTGATCGAGCGAGGACAGATGCTGGCCGCCGACCTGCAACGACGGGCCGTTGATATTGACGAGGAGATTTGCAAGCTAAAGCGGGTACGGGACGAGCTGGAATCCGGGGGAAATGAGTTGGCCGAGGACACGCTCCGCGATGCGCTACTTCAAGCCCAGTGGTCCGTTCGCCGATTAGCGTTGGCAAATCCCCTGTTGGATTTCGAGGACCTGCTGTTTGTCAAACGCGTGCCGGGCAGTTTTACGCACATGTCTGATCAGTATTACGGATGGTTCTCCAGGCCCGGCGGGGGGCTGTACATCTTGGAGAATTTCAAGTCGGATTCGCCCAGGCTGCGTCATTTGACCGACGGAATGCCGCCCGGCAGCTTCCTGCGACCCGACTTGTCTTACGACGGACGTCGAGTGCTGTTCGCCTACTGTCGCCACGTCGCCGGGTTGGATCGTGAGCCGAACAAACTGGACAAATCCAACGTACCCGAGGACGCCTTTTATCATCTGTACGAGATGAACCTGGATGGCAGCGGCCTGCGTCGATTGACGCACGGGAAGTACGACGATTTCGACGGTCGCTACCTGCCCGATGGCCGCATCGTCTTCCTTTCGACTCGTCGCGGGCAACACCTGCAGACCGATCTGTCCAGTGCGTACGCCAGTCAAGCGGGTGATCTGCCGGACGGCTACGTGCGTTGCGGTGGCGGACCCGAGCGACCGGTGGCCGTGTACACGCTGCATGTGATCGATCGCGACGGGACGAATCTGCGTCAGATCTCGCCTTTCGAAATGTTCGAGTGGACGCCCAGCGTCGATAGCGACGGGCGCATCCTCTACAGCCGCTGGGACTATGTGGATCGAGACAACATGCCGTACATGAGCCTCTGGTCGACGCTTCCGGACGGGACCGCCCCCCAAGCCGTTTATGGGAACTATACGGTCGATCCGCACTGCTTTTTCGAAGCGCGTCGAGTTCCCGGATCTCGCAAGATCGTCTTCACTGCCTCCGCTCATCACGCCCAGACCGGTGGTAGTCTGGTGTTGTTGGATCCACGCCGCGCATTGGACGGCGGTGCCGGGATGACGCGTCTAACGCCGGAAGTCGCATTTCCCGAAACAGCAGAAGGCTGGCCGGCAACCTACTTCGCCGGTCCGCTGCCGCTATGCGAAAACCACTATTTGGTCTCCTGGAGTGCCGCACCACTGCCGCCCGGCACTCCTCGCCCTTCCTGGGGAATGCCCGGTCCAGCAAACGATCTGGGGATCTATCTGCTCGACGCCTTTGGCAATCTGAACCTGATCTATCGCGATGCGGCGATCGGCAGCGAAACGCCCCTGCCCGTCCGGCCGCGGACCGTCGAGCCTCAGATCCCTCTGTTAAGCGGAGAATGCGACAGCCGTTTCGGACAACTATTGGTCCAGGACGTCTACCAGGGGCTACCGGAAGAATTGCGAGGGACCATTCGTCGCCTGCGCGTGGTCGGGATCCCGATAAAAACTCACCCGACGATGAACCATCCCCCGATCGGTCTGACTCGCGATGATCCGGGCAAGTTCGTTTTGGGCAGCGTGCCCGTCGAGGAAGACGGGTCGGCGAATCTGCTCGTTCCGGCAGGGGTGCCGTTTTTTTTGCAAACGCTGAATGCCGACGGCCAGGCGGTTCAGACAA
>REEF01000374.1 GCA_007695205.1 Planctomycetaceae bacterium | reverse complement strand
GACCAGACCTGGATGCAGCATCGCGCCTCGTTTGACTTACAGCAGCAGCCCGTTTCGATCTACGAGGTGCATTTGGGCAGTTGGAAGCAGTGCGACGGCCAGTGGTACGGATACCGTGAAATGGCGCCGCGGCTGGTCGAATACTGCCTGGAAACAGGCTTCACCCATATCGAACTCTTGCCCGTGTCGGAGCATCCGTTCTATGGCAGTTGGGGATACCAGCCGACATCCTACTTCTCGGTGACCGGTCGGTACGGGACACCGGAAGACTTCATGTACTTTGTCGATTACTGCCATCAGAATGGGATCGGCGTGATCATCGACTGGGTTCCTGCTCATTTTCCCAAGGATGGTCATGGTCTGCGACGTTTTGACGGCTCGGCCCTGTACGAACATGACGATCCACGTCGGGGGGAACATCCCGACTGGGGGACCATGTGCTTTAACTATGGCCGCAACGAGGTCCATAACTTCCTGATCTCCAATGCCTTGTTCTGGTTGGAAAAGTACCACATCGACGGTCTTCGAGTGGACGCGGTCGCATCCATGCTGTACTTGGACTACAGCCGACGCGAGGGCGAGTGGCTGCCGAACCAGCATGGGGGACGGGAGAATTTGGAAGCTGTGGCGATGCTACAGGAATTCAATCGCGTCGTTCACGCTCAGTTCCCAGGCGTGATGACGATCGCCGAAGAATCGACGGCGTGGAGCGGCGTGTCCAGGCCGACGGATCAGGGAGGTTTGGGATTCGACATCAAGTGGAACATGGGCTGGATGAACGACACGCTCAGCTACATGCAACACGAACCGATCCATCGCCAGTACCATCACAACGAACTGACGTTCAGCATTCTGTATGCCTTCACCGAAAACTTCGCCCTGCCGCTGTCGCATGACGAGGTGGTCCATGGGAAAGGCTCGCTGATCGGGCAGATGCCGGGTGACCTCTGGCAAAAGTTCGCCAACCTGCGTTTGTTGTACTCCTACATGTGGACCCACCCGGGAAAGAAGGTCTTGTTCATGGGGGGGGAATTCGGCCAATGGAACGAATGGAATCACGACGCGCAATTGCAATGGGAATTGCTGCAGTGGCCCTCGCACCAGGGACTGAAGAATCTGATCTCCGATCTGAATCGCCTTTATCGACAGCTACCGGCGCTGCATCAGCAGGAGTTCATCTACCCGGGGTTCGAGTGGATCGACTGCCACAACCACGCAGACAGTATTCTGATCTACATGCGGCGAGCCAAAGATCCGGATGACTTCGTGCTGGTCTGCTGCAATTTCACTCCGGTGGTTCGGCACGATCACATGGTCGGACTGCCGTGCGAAGCCTGGTATGACGAGATTTTCAACAGCGACGCGGAATACTACGGAGGCAGCAACGTGGGCAATCATCCGGGCCGGGAGGCTCAGCCGATCGGCTGCCATGACCGACCCTACTCGATCCGCGTCAATCTGCCGCCACTGGGCGTCACCGTCTTCAAGCCTCGTTTGACCTAATGCTGCCTCCGGCCGCAACCAACGTAGGTTGGGTCTCCGACCCGACCCGACCCGACCCGGTCGGGACAGAGTCCCAACCTACAAAGATGCGCGCACCGTGCGAGCATGTTACGACTGAAGACTCTAATGCTGCTTAACGTCGTCCTCGCATCATGATCTCGTGAGACCGTTGGGCGTAGTAGTCCGGCGAGCGTTGGAAACGTTCCAAGGAGGCCTCCTCGGCAAACAGATACATCCGGCCTCGGAACCACATTCCATGCTGCCTCTGGCCCTCGACCGGATCGCCGTGATCGATGAAACGAGTGGGATCGTAGCCAGCCAAGACGGGGCTGTAACGATCGGGATCGGCCATGAACTGTTCCCGAAAGGTTGGCGAGGCGAACAGGTAGGTCCGGCCACGATGGTAAGCCCCCCAACGCGGGTCGCCCTGCTGCCAATTCTCTCGTAGCGTCAAGCTGACAGGGCAAAAACCGTCCAGCGCCAATTTGAATTCCGACGCGGATGGAACGACATTCGGTTGCCCCGGGGGATCGGTCAATGGCTGCCAACGCTGCCCGTCTTCCCCGTGCGGACTGCTGGGATGTGCCGGCAGTTGATCTCGATCGATGGTGTGGTAACCATGGTACTGATCGGCAAAGGGCAAAGGATTCGCTCGTGCGGTCGGGTCGACGTACGGGCGATCGAATTGCTGTGGTGGATAGACATACGGCGTCTGATGAGACATAGGACTTGCTGCCTGGGAGGGGGAATGGGTGTTGGAGGCCCATGCGTTCTGGGGATCTTCTGCTCTGGGCGCCGACGGTTGCAGGGGAGGCGTCCGGTGCTGACTGGCTGCGAATTGATGCAACACCTGCAGGTACTTGCCCGGCTCGGCAGGCGTCGTCATCCGATGCACTACTCGTCCAGAAGGCTCCAAAAAGATGTCGGTAGGAAAACTCTGGACGCCGTAGTGTCGCGCCAATTCCGGCGAGCGTTGGACGTCGATCTTCACGGGGATATAATTCTGGGAAATGGCTGAAGAAATGTCCGGCCGCGGGTAGACCTCGCGCGTCAAATGCTTGCAAGGGCCGCACCAATCAGCATAAAAGTGAAGCAGAATGAGCTGCTGTTTTTCCTGGGCGATCTGCTGAGCTTGGCGAACATCGTTCAACCAAGGGACCGATGCGACGGCAGCATCGATCAGGCTGGAAGACAGCATGCCAAGGACGATCATAAAACAGATTGGACGCATGGAAACAACCATTTTCTTCGAGATTCGGGAAAAAGATCCACCGCTGTTGGTATATCGGATCAAATCCTGCTTGAAATTGGGGGAAATTTGCGGATTATTCGGATTTTTCGGTGCCATCCTTGGGCGGAACGACCAAGTGACCAACGTTCCACGGTGGCGATCGCCAGCGAAAAGCTGCAAAAAGCAGAAAAAATAGGGAAGTTTTCGCAAACCCCTTCAGATCCCGGTTGACAGGTCCACAAACATCTGTAATATTCTCGTACTTGGCAGTCTAATCCGTTGCGTCGAACAAGCTCAAATTGAGAGTTCGGCAATCATCCCCCCTCAAAAGTTGTTGATCTTGGTGAGGGTAATGGATAGAACCTTGGGGGAAATTGGGCCGCTGTGCTAACAAGCCAAGTGGTCTGCATCGTTCTGCCAGCTTCCTCGTACACCGTCTGAGTCATGGTTCGCTCGATTCTGGAATCGGGTGTCTGAAATGTGTCCAGATAGGCGAGGGAGGCCGAGAGACGAGGCATTTGGCCGCTCGCTTTACGTTCCCGTCGTCATGTTTTGTCAGGCGGGTTTGGAATTCGGTTGTTCCGAAGCGAAATTCAGTTCTGGCAGTGCTGGAAGCCTGAAGCGGTGGATGATCGATCCTTGAATCCCAATGGATGCCGGCAACAGGAAGGCATTTGCGCCGGCTGTGTAAATGGTGAATCCCATGACGAAAAAGAGACAACGATCCAGGTCCGGAGGACGTTCCGGAGGACAGGTATCCAACAACAATGGGCGGCCCAGGCGACGACGTCGGTCGACGTCCAGTGACGGACCGGCTGCGGTCGATCGCGAACGAGATTTCGCGGAAGACGCCGATGCCCCGCTCGAACCGGGCACAGGGCTGCTGGAGATGCATCCCAACGGTTACGGTTTCCTACGTAGCCCGGAGAACAATTATTCTCGCGAGCGGACGGATCCGTTCGTGCCCAGCACGATGATCGAGAAATATGGCTTGCGGCAAGGAGTGATGATCTCCGGGACCGTCCAGCAGGCGCGCCGCCAACAGGGGCCGCGGCTACGGGAAATCACCGACGTGGACGGGATTCCGCCGGACGAGTACAGCCAAGTCAAAACGTTCGACTCGCTGACAGCCATCAATCCCGAAGTCTGGTATCGTCTGGAGGTGGGCGAACAACCCTTGACGACGCGAGTGATGGACCTGCTGACGCCGCTGGGGCGCGGGCAACGAGCACTGATCGTCGCGCCGCCTCGGACGGGCAAAACGGTGCTGCTGCAACATATCAGCCAAGGGATTGCAAAGAACCATCCGGAGGTCAAGCTGATCGTGCTGTTGGTCGACGAACGGCCGGAAGAAGTCACGGACATGCGCCGTAATGTCAACGGGGAAGTGGTCGCTAGCAGCCTGGATCAAGATGTCGAAAGCCACGTGCGGATCTCGCAACTGATCGTCGAGCGTTGCCGCCGGTTGGCCGAGATGGGTCGTGATGTCTTTTTGCTGATGGATTCGATCACGCGTTTGGCTCGCGCTTTTAACAAATGGGTCGGCAACACGGGCCGGACGATGAGTGGTGGTGTGGATATCAAGGCGATGGATGTCCCGAAGAAGCTGTTTGCCACCGCCCGCGCGTTTGAAGAAGGCGGCTCGCTAACGATCGTCGGCACGGCACTGATCGATACGGGAAGCCGGATGGATGAGCTAATTTTCCAAGAATTCAAGGGCACGGGAAACATGGAATTGGTCCTCGATCGCAAGCTGGCGGATCGCCGAGTCTGGCCGGCGATCGACATCACGCAATCGGGCACGCGCCGCGAAGAACTGTTGCATGATCCCGATACGCTGCACGCGGTGACGATGCTGCGCAGAACGCTGACGACCATGCATCCGGTGGACGCGATGGAACAGTTGATCAAACAACTGGGGCGTTTCAAGAGCAATGCCGAATTCTTACAATTGATCAGCGGTAAACTGCTGGTCGACTAAGACGAAAAACGATCGTGTTCGGTGCGGGTGATGATCTCTTCCTGAAGCTCGCGCGAAAGATCGCAGAAATAGTCGCTGTATCCGGCAACGCGGACGATCAGATCGCGATGACCGGCCGGATCGGCCTGGGCTTGGCGGAGCGTTTCAGCGGTGATGACGTTGAACTGCAGATGGTGACCGTCCATCTTGAAGTAGCTGCGGACCAGATGAGCCAGCATGTCGATGCCATGATCGTCGGCCAGCAGGCTGGGGGCGAACTTCATGTTCAACAACGTTCCCCCTGTCTTCAAATGGTCCATCTTGGCCGCCGATCGAATGACGGCTGTCGGACCATTGCGGTCAGCGCCCTGGACAGGGGAAATGCCTTCGGACAGCGGGGCTGCCGACGGGCGACCATCCGGCGTCGCACCGGTGACGGAGCCGAAATAAACGTGGCAGGTGGTGGGCAACATCTCGATCTGATAACAGCCGCCCTTGGTGTTCGGACGGCCGTCAACTTCCTCGAAGATCGTTTCGAAGGCTCGTTGCAGCCAACGATCCGCCTGCGGATCATCGTTGCCGTACTTGGCCGGACGATGGCGACACCGAGCCCGCAGGCCATCGTTACCAACGCAATCGTTGTCCAAGGCCGCCACGAATCCCGGCAAATCGATGACACGATCCGCGAAAACCAGGCGTTCGATGGCCGATAGGCTGTCGGTCAGCGTTCCGATCCCAACGAACTGGATGAACGTATGATTGTATCGGGCACCTCCCGCGTGATAGTCCAGGCCTTTGGCGATGCAATCGTCGGTGATCACGGACAGGAAAGGGGCGGGCATCGCCGTGGCGTACATCCGCTCGATGATCTGATTGCCACGGATCTTGATCTGAAGAAAGTGCCGCAACTGCTGGCCAAAGGCGGTAAACAACTGCTCGCTGTCCGCGAAATCCTCGACCGCCGCGGTGCGAGGTCCCAGTTGCTTGCCCGAACGGGGATCGACGCCGCGATGCAAGGTCAATTCCAAGATCTTGGGCAGATTGAAGTATCCGGTCAGGATGTAAGCCTCTTTGCCAAACGCGCCCGTCTCGACACAACCGCTGCAGCCGCCGGCCCGAGCGTCTTCCAACGATTTGCCCTGACGTAACTGCTGCTGGACGACCGCGTCGGCGTTGAAGATCGACGGAAACCCGTAGCCCTGCCGGATGACTCGCAAGGCATGCTTCAACACGTTGTCCGGCGTCTTCCGAGATAATTGCAGGTTGCTGCTGGGTTGCAGCAGATGCATCCGATCGATGATCTCCAGCAGCAGGTGCGTCAGTTCGTTCGAGCCCTCGGTGCCATCCGGCAGCAAGCCGCCGAGATTGATGTTGGCGAAATCGGTGTAGGTGCCGCTTTCGGCGGCCGTGACACCAACCTTCGGCGGCGCCGGATGGTTGTTGAACTTGATGAAGAAACACTCCAGCAGCTCGCGAGCGTGTTGGGCTGTCAACGAGCCATCGGCCAAGCCTTGCTGGTAAAAGGGCCACAGGTGTTGGTCCAGGTGCCCGGGGCTGAACGAGTCCCAACCGTTCAGCTCGGTGATCACCGCCAGGTGACAGAACCAGTAGGCTTGTAAGGCTTCGTGAAAATCACGAGGCGGATGAGCCGGTACATGACGGCAGGCCCGGGCGATCTTTTCCAGCTCGCAGCGCCGGACCGGATCCCGGCATTCGGAAGCCTTTTCTTCGGCCAGTTGCGCGTGGCGATCGGCAAAACGGATCACCGCATCACACGCCAAGGACATGGCGGTGAGCTGTTCGCGTTTATCGTAGGCGTGCGGGTCCTTCTCGTAATCCAGGTCGTCGATCGCCCACGCAATGCGCTGCTTGCGCTGCAACATCCCCTCACGGTAGATCTTGTCGTCCAGTACCGTGTGCCCCGGTGATCGCTGCTCCATGAACTCCGTAAAGATCCCGGCTTCGTAAGCCTCCAGCCAATCGGTGGACATCGCAGCGAAGATTTTGTCCCGCATGGCTCGCCCACTCCAATACGGAATGATCTCCTGCTGATAGGCTTGCAGACATGACTCCGGAACCGAATATTGGGTTTTCGGACGAGCGTCCAGTATCCGTAGGTCTTCCAGGCTGTGGCAGGTCAGCTCGGGATACGTCGGGACCATCTTGGGCTGCGGACCTCGCTCGCCCACAATCCATTCGTCCTCGCCCAGATAGATCGTCTTGTGTTCGCACAAATGGGCGAACGATCGAGCCCGCATGACCGGTACCGAATACCGGCCTTCGTTGGCGCGATAGAAAGCGGTCAACAAACTGGCTCGCTGCTCGGAAATGGTGGGCGGGGTATCCAGACTGGCTTGGCGCAAGCGTTGGGTTCGTTCGTTCATGGTATCAACCACCGATTTTTACGTTCAGTCCAAAAGATCGAAAGATGCGGAGCGCCTGGTCCAGCACATCGGCAGCCGGGGCGTGGGCGGACCAAGTGTCCGTCAGTCTACCGAGCGAAACGCGTTTGTGCACCGCCAGTTGATGACACGGCAGCAAATTCACGCGGGTCACCGTGGGCAACGAAGCTGCCAACCGAGCGGTGTTTTCCAGGTTCTGGTAGGAGTCGTTGAAGCCTGCGATCAAGGGGACGCGAATCCAGATCGGAACATCGAGCCTGGTCAACTTGCGTAGGTTTTCCAAGATGATCTTGTTGGAAACGCCCGTCTGCCGTCGATGTTCAGCGTCATCCAGGTGCTTGACATCGAATAAAAATAGGTCGGTGAACTCCGCTACGGCCAACAGATCGCCTCGATCGCCGTAGCCGCTGGTGTCGACCACCGTCGAAATGCCGTCCGTGCGGCATGCGGCTAGTAATTCCCTCACGAAATCCGCCTGGGATAACGGCTCGCCACCCGATACCGTCATGCCGCCTCCGGAATCCTCGAAAAAAATCCGATCCTTACGGATTTCGGCCACCGTCTGGTCCACGGTCATCCAGCGTCCCACCACCTCCCTGGCACCGTACTCGCAGACTTCCACGCACTGGCCGCAACACGTGCAACGATCGCGGTCGAACCAAGGCTTGGCGACGGGGCCAGCGATGGGGTCGGCAGCGCGGTCAGATGCACCACTACGATTGGCCGTCTGCGGACATGATTGCCAGCAGATTCCGCAATGGCTGCACCGCTGGTCGCGGATCATCAATTCAGGCTCGATCTGTAAACTCTCCGGATTGTGACACCACCGGCAACGGAGCGGGCAGCCCTTAAGGAATACCGTCGTGCGGATTCCGGGACCGTCATGAATCGAATAGCGTTGAATGTGAAAGATCTGGCCGGTGAGCATTCGTTATTGCGCCTGAAATCCGGCAGACTGGATGGTTTCCACAACCTGTCTGCGGTCCACACCTCCGCGTACGACCGCTTCGCCAGGTTCTAACGTCACGAAGACCGAATCGATCCCCTGCGTCGCTTGCAGCGCCTTCTCCAGTCGCATCACGCAGTTGTTGCAGTTCATGCCCTGGACGGGGATGCGCAACTCGGAACTCGAGTCCCGTCGAGCCGCCGTCTTGCTGGACCATAGACGCCGCAGATCCCCGAACGCAAACCAAGCGATCAGAGCCAGCAGGACCAACGCCGAAAGGGTGCTCCAAATGGGCATGCCGTGTTCGTGGCAATCGGGCATCGCGATCGGCGTAGCTACCAACAGCCAATCAAAGGTGACCGCGAACAGGATACTGCCGATGATGATCGTTGCCAGATAGACAGAAACCGTCATCCCGCCAAAGCGGCGGTAGATCGCTCCGATCGCCGCGACATTGGTCGCCGGGCCGGCCATCAAAAACACCATCGCCGCACCGGGGGGAAGCCCTCCGGCGACCATGGCCGCCGCCACGGGCACCGAAGTCGTCGCACAGACATACAGCGGCAGCGAAATCGCCAAAGCCGCCAACGCCGATGGGAAACTGCCCCACTGGTTCAACTGAGCGAATACCGCCTCGGGCACCAAGACCTCGATGACCGCCGACACGATCACCCCGATCAATAACCAATGCCAGATCGAGCGGATGATGTCCAGCCCATGAGCCGCCGCTTCGCGCCAGCCTCGATGCGCGGTCGCTTCCGTTCCGACGGGAATCGCATCCGCTGCCACTTCCTGTGAATCGTCGCTGGACAACCGATCCACCGTCAGACCTCCAAGAATACCCGTAATCGCGGCACTGAAGACCTTGAACAGGGCGAACGGCCAACCCAGGAAAGATGCGCTGACCAGAATCGAACTGACGCTGGTTTGCGGCGTGCTGATCAGGAACCCGACCGCCGCCCCGTTGCTCGCCCCGTCTTTCTTCAACCCGATTCCCGCGGGGATGACGCCACACGAACACAGCGGCAAAGGAACCCCTAAACCAACGGCCTTGAAAACCCCGCTCGTACCGCGAAAACTGCGACGAACGAAATCGCGCGGCAGCAGCAGATGCATCAAGCCCGCAATCACCGTGCCCAGCAGAATCCAAGGGGCCAGATGCCCCAAGACCTGCCACATCGAAACAACCAGATCAATCCACATACGAGTATTGCCCATTCGGGGTAGTAAAAAACGGTTTCTTTGCCGAATCTACAGTATTGTAGGGCGTTTTGGCCGCCCGACAAAAAATAGCATCACACCCCCTGCGGCAACGGCGATCACCGCTGCGATCAGCCAGGACGCGGGCAGGTGCTGCTGCTGTTGCAGGCCCCAGCCGCGTTCCATCAACTCGTCGCGATAATAGGCCAGCATTAACAGCAACCCGTTGTGAAGGAAATGGAGCAGCATCCCGGGCAAAACGCTGCCACTGTGCCAGGCCAGCCAGCCCAGCATCAACCCCAAAAAGGCACTTGGCAAAAATCGTTCGGGCGACGCGGGACTGCCGACCACGACGTGAAACAGACCGAACAGTAGTGCCGAAACCCAAATCGCTCGACCGCCGGATGTGGCTCGTTCCAAAGCCGCAAACAGATAGCCGCGAAAGAGGGCTTCTTCGCACACGGCAGGCACAACAGCCAATGCTAAAAGAAGCAGCAGCGGAGATAGCTCTCGTAGTTGTTGGAGCATTTGCGAGACCAACTCGATCTGCTCGCCGGACAGGGAGGTCAGGCCGATCCAGCGGTTGAGCAGAAAGATCTCGTGCGCCAGCGGCCAGAGACTCAAGCCCCAGATCCCCGCTGCCAAAAATACCAGCCACCCGGCTCGATGCATGCGAAATCCCATCCTCAACCGAACACGCTGCAGTCGTGCGGCTGCCAGCGGGACGGCGGCAAACAACAGGATCGTCGCCAGGGCGTTCAGCAGTAGACGGTGGCCCATGGTCAGTTGCTCCTGCTGGCTCAGGTAGCCTGCCACCAGCACCGATCCCGGAAAGAGCAAGGCGATGCAGAACATGGCAGCGGGCAAAGAAGCGACCGGACGCTCGTGCACAGGCCGCGAAAGTAGGTCGCTCCAACGACCCTCGCTGCCATACAGCAGCGCATCGGTTCCGAAGATCCGTGCTGCCACGGCGATAGCGGCCACCGCGTAAAGCAGCGTCGAGAAAACCGCCAGCACGGCGAGCGAAGGGTCTACCGTGCCCTCGAACACGTCGCGAGCCAGCAAGACGATGTTCACCAGCGGCGTGACGGCCAGCCACGCATTGAACTCAAGTCCCGGCGTCAGGCTCAACAGTCCCGGTGCCAGGGCCAGCAGCATGATGGGGATCAGATAGGCCTGGGCCTCTTTGAAGCTGCGGGCAAAGCTGGTCAATGCCAATAGGATCGCGGAGAAAAACGCCGCGAACAAAACCAGCAGCGCCAATACCTGGACGATGACCAACGCCGATAACCCCTGCTGGCCAAACACCAACTCGCTTAACCCGCTGCTCAACAAGGTGACGGTCATCGCCAGCAGGTTCGCGACGGCCGTCAACAGGGCCACGGTCAGTACGGCCACGTATTTGGCCGCCAGTAGTCCGAGCCGTGGGACGGGTGCTGCCATCAAGGTCTCCAACGTTCCTCGCTCGCGTTCGCCTGCCGTCAGATCGATGGCCGGATACACGGCACCGGTGATCGTCATCAAGATCAGAATCAAAGGGATCAGCGTGGTTAGGGATACCGCCGCATCCGCCCCGGCCAACGGTCGCGATTCGATGGCGGCGGGCAGCCTCAGTCGCACCCCCATCGCCTGGGCCTGCTGTTGCAATTGGTGATCGTTCACCGCACGAATGCGATCGCGCACATGCTCGAAAGCGGCTCGGCTGAGCGCGGATTCCTGGCGGTACAGCAGGCGGTAACGAGCCGCAGTTTCCCACCCTTCCACCGACAGCTTCTCATCTTCCGCGACAACGCCGATCCCCAAGTCGATCTGGCCGCTCCGGACGGCCTGCTCCAGGTCCAACACGCTGAACCATTGGACGCGAGCTTGCTGGTCGAAGGCATCGAGACCGGCTCCAGCGTCGCGCGAAAGGTCAGCCGCCTGATGATCCGCCTCCTGCAGCAGGTCGCCGCCAACGTCCAGGTACTGTTGCAGCAACGAAAGGTGCTGATCGTCCTGCAATCCGATCAAGTAGACCGGGTCTTTTGCGGCGGTCAGCGATGTCAACAGGAATCGCTGCAACAGGATGCTCAGCAACGGGTAAACCAGCAGGGGCATCAAGACCAGCGTGACGATCGTACGGCGGTCTCGCAAGGTTTCTCGCCATTCCTTCAAGCACAATCGAGCCAGCCGAGCAAAGGACATGAGTGCATCGCTATTTCGAAAAGGTTGGAAAGAGGATCATATCGCGTGCTGTGCTCTCCATCGGCTCATCCAGGTACTGGCAATGGAGTACTTCTCGGGTCGCTGCGAAGCAACCGAGTGAACATATCGATCAGACTTCGACATCCGGTCGTCTCCTGTAGTTGTGCCAGGGTGCCTTCATGCAGCAAACGTCCCTGATGCAAAAGACCAAACCGATCGCATAACCGCTCCGCTTCATCCAACCGATGCGTGGAAACGATGACGCTTTTGCCTTCCTCACGGAGATGGCCGATGTAATCGAAGACGACGTGCGTGCCGATCACATCCAGCCCACGAGTCGGTTCGTCCAACAGCATGACGGGCGGATCGTGCATCAAGGCACGAGCCAACGTGACGCGCTGCTTTTGTCCCGTGCTCAGCCGCAAGCAACGGCGCCCCAACAGATCGTTCAACTGCAATAACTCGCTCAACCCTCGCAACTTCGCCTCGGCCGCTCGAAACGGGACACCGTACAGATCCGCGAAGAACATCAGCATTTCGCGCACCGTCAACCACGGGTAGAGACCATCGGTGGCAGATACCATCCCGATCTTTGCCTTGACCTCGTCCGGTGCTTCCACCGTCCGACAACCGGCCACTTCCGCATAGCCGCCATCGGGGCGCAACAACCCGACAATCATGCGAATCGAGGTGGTTTTGCCAGCGCCATTGGGGCCTAGCAACCCATAGACCTCGCCGGGTTGGATTTCGAAGGAAAGACGGTCCACGGCCAAGATCTCGCGGCCATCCGCGAAAAAACGCTTTGTCAATTCGTGGACCTGGATCATCGCCTCACCACGGATCGACGGCGGCGTAGGCCTCGATCACGGCTTGCTCGCCGCCAATACCCGGCAGCGAGTTGCC